>JAGWUK010000028.1 GCA_028868455.1 Burkholderiales bacterium
GCCCTGCTATTTCTCGACCTTGATCACTTTAAACAAATCAATGATTCACTTGGCCATCCGTTTGGTGATCGTGTTTTGCAACAGGTTACAGAACGCCTGAAACGATGTATACGCCAGGTCGATACTGCGTCCCGACTGGGTGGTGACGAATTCGTTTTGTTATTGCATGAAGCCGACGCGACTGGCGCAGAAATTTGCGCGCGGCGCGTGCTGGAAGAATTGTCACCGCCATTCACTTTAGATGGCATGAATTTCACCGTCACGTCCAGCATAGGCATTGCGCTGTTCCCGGAAGACGGCACCAACATGGCCGACCTGATCAAAAATGCCGATAGCGCGATGTATCATGTGAAAGAACGTGGCCGTTCGGATTTTCGCTTTTATCAGCGACAAATGAATATCGGTCTGCTATCGCGCATGAAGCTCGACCACGCGATGCGTCAGGCGTTGGAGCATCAGTCTTTCCGTCTGCATTATCAACCGCTGGTCGACCTTAATACTGGCCAGGTATTTGGCGCTGAAGCATTATTGCGCTGGCATGATGCCGATCTCGGCGATATAAGTCCGGCACAGTTTATTCCGATTGCTGAAGAGTCCGGTGTCATTGTTCCTATCGGTAATTGGGTAATGAAAACGGCAATTCGCCAGGCGGCACTGTGGAATCAGAACGATGTCTCGCTGCGCATGTCTATCAATGTCTCTGCACTACAATTTCAACAGGCAAATTTTGTCGATAGTATCGCCGCGTCCCTAAAAGAAAACGCGCTGAGCCCAGATAAAATTGAACTGGAACTGACCGAATCGATTTTGATACGCGATGTCGAAGACACTCTGAAAAAATTGGCATCGCTGGCGGAGCTCGGCGTTAAATTATCGATTGATGATTTTGGTACCGGTTATTCCAGTCTCAGTTATCTGAAGCGCTTCCCCATCAACAAATTGAAAATTGATCGCTCATTTATCGATCATCTTCCAACGGACGAAAGTGATGTGGCCATCGTGACGGCCATCATTCATCTTGCACATGCCTTAAAACTGCGCGTGATTGCTGAGGGTGTAGAAACAGCGCAGCAAAGAGAATTTTTGCGCGAACTCAATTGCGATGAATTGCAGGGGTTTTTATTTTCTCCCGCCGTGCCAGAAGACGAATTTGAAAAGCGGTTTTTGAGCTGAATTTATAATCTGACTTGCCAGATCAGCGTGTCCCTGTGAATTTCGCTGATCTGTTCGTCAGTCAGATCGGTACTGGCAAGATCATGGCTGTCCATCTCTAGTTTGCCGGCATGAATACTGGCCAGTAATAAATATCGATACCCGGTTAACACATTCTGTTCCACACCTTCGCCACGCAGATAATGCAGACCAAGCTGAAACTCGGCAGAAGACAAGCCTTGTCTGGCTGCGCGATGGAGCCAGTAAGCCGACTGCACCTCGTCCTTCACGACACCCTCCCCTTCGCTATACAGCATCGCAAGGTGATAGGCCGCGCTGGCATTTCCTTGATTGGCTGCCTGCCGATACCAGTGCGCAGCCTGCTGAAAATCCTGCGCGACGCTGATCCCGCGGGCATACAAATAACCAAGTGCAAGCTGAGCTGCGGCGATACCCTGATCGGCGGCCGTGCTGAATAATGTCAGTGCTTTTTGCGGATCTTTTTTTTGTCCGTTTCCGGTCAGATACATCATGCCAAGATTGGTTTGCGCACCAGCATGTCCTCGTTCGGCAGCCTGATCGAGCCAGTAGTAGGCTTCATCCATATCGCGCTGATCGGTTTCTGCATCCATGTACATAAGCGCCAACGAGTTTTGCGCCCGCGCATCGCCGTGCAAAGCTGAATGGCGGATCTGGACAATCTGCATTTGTTCATCGTCGACGTCAGTATTGCCGAGCGCCATGGTGCAGGTTGATGCAACTGCGCAACTGAGTAAAAGATGTCGCCATTGTTTCATTTTTGCCCCCGTCTGTTTGCACAACAGCAGCCGATGTTACGCCCGTGTGTGCAAGTCGGTATTTCACAACAGTTGATTTAGGTAACAAAATGTAGGTATAGAAACTGGCAAGCAACTAGGACACAAGGTAAACTGATTCCACCACTCTCGTTTGCACAGAAAGGTTTTTCTCGTGACTGTCACCGCTAATAAAAAATTTCGTATTGGTTTGATCGCCAATCGCTCGCATCAGGATGCACAGGATTCCAAGCTGGTACAACTGATACGCGGTTCGCGTGCAGCGCTCACGCATTTGCAACCGGAACTCGTTGTTGTCGGGCGCACGCTGGATGCGATGATAGGGCATGATCTGCTGGAAATTTGTCCGACAGTGGAACGGTTTCCGTACGGGCGCGAAGGCGGTTTGATGAAACTCGTATCTCGCGTCGTTGACAGCGATCCCAAGCGCGCCGTGGATGCTGTTATCTATCTGATTGATCCGGTTGACCCGTCTTCCATTTTTCCGGAAGCCGTCGCCTTAAAGCGCCAATGTGTGATTCATCAAAAACCTTTTTTGTCCACGCTGGCCAGTGCGCAAGAATGGCTGGAGCTGGAGGCGCTTGCAGCTGGAGCGCAAGCTTCGCCAGCGCTGGATCAGGATTTTCATCCAGAACAGGATGGCATCGCCCTGATTGCCCATGACGCGATGAAAAACACGATGTTGGAAATGGTTGAAAAGCACTTCGCTTTGCTGGATCGTTTCGCCTATCGTTGTGCAACTGGTACCACCGGCGGATTATTGAATCAGCTCGCTCAAAAAATAAAAGGCCAGGAAGCCGGTCGCAATTGGGTACAGGCTTTTCGCTCGGGGCCACTGGGGGGCGACGCGCAAATTGCCGAGTTGGTACTGGACAGAAAAATCCGTCGCATTTTTTTCCTCGAAGATCCGCATGTCGCGCGTCAGCATGAAGCTGACATTCAGTTGCTGGAGCGGGCCGCCCGCACCGTCACCGACTTTTCACAAGTGATCAGTGAGGTGAACGGAGCAGACCGCTGGTTAAGCTTGCTGACGAAAAGAATTGATGCCGTCAGGCAGCCGTAGATGTAGCAGTTGCCGCCTGACCGGAAAGTCGTTTGAGTCTTTCCAGGGTGCTTTCAGTGGCCGTATCGGCCTGGCTGACAGACTTTCTGATGGCATCCAGTTCAGCTGCCTGATCCAGGGGTTTTTGTGCAATATCCGCGACGATGCGCAGACCAGCTGCTTCGTTACCAACGCTTTGTGCGCGCCGCGTTAAAGCATTCAATGCCGTTGACTGACTTTGCATACCGGACAAATTGGCTAACTGATTTTGTCGTTCAACGCGCAGTTGCTGTAAATCTTTTTGGGCTTTTGCTGCAGCCAGATTTTGCAAGGCTTTCTTTGCTGCCGCATCAAAATCGGCAAGTTGTCTGGACAGAGCATCGACAATTTTTTGCAGCTCGTTCATATATTCCTGCGCATCGGCTTCTTCTTGCACTTCCAACGGCAGTTTTGCTTTATTGGCTTCGAGTTCGTCACAAAACAAGCTGACTGTTGCTTCGGAAATTTTTCCGGCAGCGAGGCGTTCTGCCAATGTAGCTGACGCCTTTTCGTCGTTGGCAATTAATTCGCGCAGACGCACGACATCGGCATGTTCTTTGTCAAAAGCTGAACGTGCGCTTGCCAATTTTTGCGCTGTTTCTCTGAGTGTTGCGGCAAGACGATCGCGATCGGCCTCAGTCGCAGTTTCAGGGTCGAAGTTAGCGATGACTTCTGATACTTTGTCACCCAGCGCGCCAAAATGTTTTGTGATCAGGCGAGCGGTCAGGCCCCAGCCGTTTAAGTTACTCATGGTGATTCCTTTCATTGTATTTCGTGGTGGATGTACCGCTATGAGCGGCGGATTACGTCAAACTATTTTTGCCATTGCTTGCTATTACTCGTTGTCGCTGGTTGCTTGCTGCCTGGTAAAAATCAAAATAAGCCAGCTACTGCACCAGCAGTCGCTCCGTTTCTATAGGAATGGCGATCATCAAATCAACATGTATGCCGCGTTGAGTACGGTCGCCATTCTTGCTGCGTAAAATCTCGGTACTGATTAAAAGTTGTTCGGTCATTGCTTCTCCATTTCCCAGGTTTCTGCTGTAAGGCATGAACACAATGTCTTGCTGTAAGCCATGCTCGCCGCTGGCATCGTCGATCCGTGTTTCACTGCCGCGAAACGGGGCGATAAATTCGGCTTCGCTGTCGCCGCAGTCGCGCAAGTAGGTCAGGCTTTCTGCCCCAAAAAATACGTTGTCGAGGCGCGCGTCATCCATACCGGATTGCGCCAATTGTTGACGCCACAAGGTATAACTGCGATCACCTAGTCCGCTGCCGTTCTCACCCATAAATGCTTGCTGATCTTCGTCGCTTTCCGGTATCAGACGTGCAAGACGGCTGCAGTAAAGGAGTTCGGCAACGTTGCCGCTGGCATCGCAATACAGCTGCAGAAATTTTTCCGTCCCTTCTTCATCGCAGTTCAAGTAGTAGCGATATAGTTCTCCTGCCATGTCCAGTTGCACGCGGCTGATGGCAAGGATGCGTGTTTCTCCTTCATCCGGTGGATCAATCAGAGAGCCAACGCTGATGGCGCGTATCAGCGGCGATTTTTGCAAACTGATGACGCTGCCGATTTTTGCTCCCAGGGGCAGATCCGCATCACGGCGTGTTCCTTGCTGGTGATTGCTTGCTTGTCCGGCTTGTTCCGTATTGCTAAAGAGCTTGCCCAGATATTGATAGGCTGCTTGCCAGGTCATGACTTATCCCTTCCCCAAACTGTAGTGAACGCTGTTTTTTGCGGCGCGGTGCGCAATATGTCTCTGCCTGAATTTCAGTAAAACCCAGGCAATGGCAAACAATATCAATCCCCAAAGCAGGAAACGTACTGGCTCCCATGCGGACGATTCTGACTGATCGGAGGTTGCCGGCGAAGGCAACACAACTGGTTTCGCCGCAACGAGGGCGTTGTTGGCCGCTTGCTTGGTCTGCACTGGATCAGCGTTAATGTCATTGGAAGGCAGAGGATCAAACTTGTCGCTGCGCCGGTCGTAATCGGGAGCCGGTGCAGCGTGCGGACGACTCATGGCACTACCCAGCATGAAGCCCCAGAATGCGCCGCTCATTGAGCTTCTTTCTTTTTGCACAATGACGGTCGGCGCCGCTGGCGCGTGATACGTTGCCGCTCCGGCAGGCATGGAATAGTCTCTTGCCGGTGGCAAAGGATGCCCTGTTACACTGCTGGTGTCCGACGATGGACGATTGTTTCTGGCATCAAAATTTTTCAGTGCATTTGCTTGCGCCTGATTTTTTTCCAGATCGCGATTCAATGCAGAGCCCGATTTTTGATGACCCGCCGAGTCAGACGGCATGTTGCGACCGAAACTGCCGAAGGATGATTTTGCAGGTCGCGACGGCGCGACAAACGGCCTTGCACGCTGCGAAGAAAAACCACCACGGAAAGCATGCGATGAACCGAACGAACGGACGCCTGCATGGGCTGCCGGTGTCATGAAAGGCAGCATCAGCACCAGAAGGACAGCCATCAAATTTTGTTTATATTCGCGCATGATTTCAATTTGTGGAGAATTAACTAACGAATCGGTACAATCCCGTATCACTTAATGAGTTGGATCATAGTGAGCAAAAATACAAAGATCATCGGTAATAAATCAGGGAATTCACCATGACACGCAGATACTCAGACATGAACCAGCACGATGCACTGTATAAAGTGGCGCGCGCCTACCCAGGGGGACTGGAGGCATTGGCAACGCGCATGGGCGTGTCTGTCAATGTATTACGCAATAAGCTGGCTCCGGGGATTGAGTCGCACTACCCGTCGTTTGAAGAACTGTCGGTGATTATCGAGTTCTGTCACGAAGCAGGAGTCAAAGAAGCGCACATGCCTTTGCATGCCTTGCTGAGCAGACATGGCATGGCGGCGTTCGTCATTCCAGAGCAAGACGAAGTCAGCGAAGACGATCTGTCGCAAACAGTCTGTCGCGTGATGAGCCAGGTTGGTGACGTTGCAGAAGCTGTATCGACGGCGTTACTGGATGGCGTTATTACCGATGCAGAGGCTGATCTGATTGAGCGCGAATTTCAGGGTGCATTGACGGCGTTAGGCGAATGGCGCGCCCGCATACGTGCGCACCGCAAGCAGCGCGAATAATACGCAATGCACGAGTGGCGTTGGTAGCAGCAGGTGTTCAGCAGAATTGGTAAGCTTGCTTTAAAATGGAAAGCCCACCCGACGCAATTTCGACTCATGTCAACCGAACCCGCTTCATCTCATCCCCGGCCAGAATCACTGGCCGATTTGTTTTTGTCGTTTACATTATTGGCGCTGCAGGGATTTGGTGGCGTACTCGCGATTGTACAAAGCGAGTTAGTGGAAAGAAAACGCTGGCTGACAAAAGAAGAGTTCATCGAAGACTGGGCGGTTGCGCAGATTATGCCGGGGCCGAATGTCGTGAATTTATCGATGATGATAGGCAATCGTTACTTCGGGCTTAAAGGTGCCGTTGTCGCTCTGGCCGGCATGCTCACGATCCCTTTGCTGATCGTGTTGTTACTGGCCTTGATCTATGCCCATTTTTCGCATTATCCGGCAGTGGCGGGTGCTCTGCGCGGCATGAGTTCTGTCTCAGCAGGATTGATCGTCGCCACTGGCTTAAAACTTTCCACCGCACTGAAAACGCACCCTGTCGGGCAACGCACAGCATTGGCATTCAGCGCACTGTGCTTCGTTTGCGTTGCTTTGCTGCGCTTGCCCTTGGTGTATGTATTGTTAGGCTTGGGAAGCGTTGTTTGTGTTTTGACTTATCAAAAATTACGGTGACCAGATGATTGCGCCAACGGTGTTTTCTATCAGTATGAGTTGGAGTGACTGGCTGTCCATGTGGTTGCAGTATCTGATGCTTTCTCTGCTGTCTATAGGTGGTGCTGTTTCTACTTTACCCGACATGCACCGCTACCTGGTGGATCAACAGCGATGGCTGACCGACGCACAATTTAATGCCTCGGTGGCGATTGCACAGGCAGCGCCTGGCCCCAATGTTCTGTTCATTGCCTTGATGGGATGGAACGTGGGGGTGAATGCTGGCAGTATGTGGACCGGATTATTTGGCATGATCGTCGCCATGACGGGCATTTTATTGCCGAGTACCACGTTGACCTACGTTGCTGCGCGCTGGGGGCATGAGAACCGTGATTTATTATCGGTGCGCAGTTTTAAACTTGGCATGGCTCCGATCGTGATTGGTTTGTTGTTGGCGACCGGCTGGATCATGGCCGCTTCACATAATTCTCCATCCAAAGACTGGCCGCTGTGGGCGTTGACCGCGGCGTGTACACTGGTTGTCTGGCGCACACGCCTGCATTTGCTGTGGTTACTGGCCATTGGCGCGGTACTTGGCGGTACCGGTCTTGTTTAACCGGGCAGTACCTAAACAAAGCCAAGATTGCGCGTAGCTTTATCAAAATTTGCCAGATTCGGTAACAGGCTCAGTAAATCGCTGTCAGAAACACCCATCCATTTTCCTAGCGTCGCTGCATATTGATCGACAGAAGTGGTTGGCAGCAGCCTTCCCTGACCCACGTCATCGAGACCGTCGCTGGCAACGATCGGTGCGGTGCCGTAATAGCGTTGACCGTTTACTGCACCACCAAGCATGAAATGCATACTGCCCCAGCCATGATCGGAGCCATCGTTATTTCCGCTCAGAGTACGACCAAAATCCGACGCGGTGAAACTGGTTACTTTATTTGCCACACCGAGTTCGATGTTGGCGTTGTAAAAAGCTGCGAGTGCATCAGCGACCGTCGTCAGTAACCCTGGATGGGTCGATAACAAGCCATCGTGCGTGTCAAAACCACCCATGGACACGAAGAAGACTTGCCGCTTTGCCCCTAACGTACCAGCACATGAAATCATGCGGGCAACCATTTTTAACTGAGCAGCGAGATCGTTATTTGCCGGAAAAGGCGTTGTGATTTCAGGTACACCAGCGAGCGCAGCAGTCAATACTGAGTTCGCATCAATAGATCGCTGATTGATCTTGTTGTATTCATTTTCAAAAAGATTCGTGCGCGCTTGCGTGACCAAGGTTTGCAATGCTGCCGAGCAGGCGGAAGAACCAAACAATGGCGCCTGTAAGCCTGCCAGCGGCACAGAACCGTTGGTTGATACTTGGTACTGCACGGCGGTATTTCCGGATAAGTACACCGCGTTTCCAGATACGTTGACACAGGTAAAGGTTGCGTTGCCGTTTCCTGATTCAAACAAATCGCCCATGCGACCACCCCAACCCGATGTTGCGCCTTCCGGTGCGGAGGATTGCCAGACAGATTGCTGATCGTTATGGGAAAATAATTTTGGCGGCAAAGCGACAGTTTTACTGGTGTACTGCTGTTTGGTGGTTGGTTGTATCAGTGTTCCGACATTGAGCAATACGCCCATGCGGCCGGCATTGAATATAGGCAGCAAAGGCGCCAGTTCTGGCGCAAGTGCATACTGATGACTGACACCAGAACGATCGACAGGCGCTGCGACAGGGTTCAGGGCAGTCGCATTCAGATTATCTCTGGCATATGCCAGGGTTGGCCGCAGTTGATAGTAGGCGTTGTAATTGTTGATATCGTAAGGCACAAGGGTATTGCCGTAGTCGTTTCCCCCATACAAAAAAACGCAGACTATCGCTTTATAGTCATCGGCATTGGCCGCCGATGCCTCAGCCATTGCGGCCAGATTTAATGCCCATGGCGTGGCAACTCCGGCGATTGACAGAGCAGATGCACGTTGTAAAAAAGCGCGGCGCGAGGCATTGATGTTTGTCAGGATGGTCATGAATTGCCCCTTATTTCAAAACGATGAATTCTGGTGCGGCCAACACCAGCGTCAATGCCGCGTAAATACGATTATTGCGACGCGCGTCGGTGCCGCTTGGCATGGTGCCGACGGCGTTGCGTAAGTTGAACAGCGTCGCTTCGCTCAACTGTCCTGCCGCTAATACGGTATTGATTTCATTTAACAAGGCAGTTGCATCGTCGGCCAGTACCGATAAGGAGCTGTAATCGGGTTTTAAGTCGCCGATACCCTTGCTAACGATGCGCTGCATGAAGTTGACATAACCCACGACGGAGGATTCGTTGGCGAGCTGAAATTCCGGTGCAACCAGATGTGCTGTTGCTATTCCCGTGTTTGGAGGAACGTAGCCGGGGCGGAAGAAATTGAATACCGATGGCGAGCGTGACGGGCTTTGTCCCAAGCGCGTTGCCGGGTCGGATGTGTTGCCGATACTCCAGGCATCGCTGGGGGAGCTTACGTTGTAAGCGCGCGCCCAGGCGATAAAGCGCAACATCGGTTCACGTAACTTACCGGTCTGCACATTGCTTGTCGAATTAATTTGATTGCGCGCTTCGCTGTCGAGCAAAATGGCGGTGATCACTGCCTGTAAATTTCCCTTCACATTTTTTCCGTCATTATTGAAAATATTTGCCACGCGCGTCACGTACGCAGCGGACGGATTGCTTGTGACGAGACGTTGTATCAATTGTTTGCTGATAAAAGGTGCGACGTTGGGGTGTGAAAAAATAATATCCAATGCCGCGTTCAGAGAATCGGTGCCATTCAGACCTGCTGGCACAGTGGAGCCCAGAAAACTGGAGGCGCCTGTTTCGTGCCGGGACGCAACCTGTATCATCGGACGACGCATGAAATCCGGCGTGTTGGCCTTGCCGCCAGCTAAATCGAAATCCCAGCCAGTGAATATCCTGGCCAGTCCGGTGATGTCATCGAGGGAATAGGTTTCCTGTGCTACGCCATTAATCAGTTTAGGTGTACCGTCTATGTTCAGTTGCAATAATCCTATGCTGAATAGTTGCATGATTTCGCGGGCGTAATTTTCATCCGGCAATGCACCTGTTTTCGGATCGTATTTCGTATTGCCGCGAAACGTCAGATATTCGCCCATCGCCGGGCTGGTGGAAACCAGACCCAGCAGAGTGCGGTAGTTAGCAAAGCAATTTGCTTCCAGCATGTCCAGAAATGCCGCGCCAGCAAAGGCTTTCCACCCGCCGCCAATCAGACCGTCAATTGCCACGACGATAATTTCTGACAAGGCCAGCGTGATTCTTTGTCGCAAAGTATCGGGGGCCGAAATCAGTTTTTTCCATGCGCAAGAATCAAAACCGGCCTGCGAATTGCGGTAACTGAGTGCGTCATAACCGTGTGCCACCAGCCAATCCCAGCGACTGGTGGAAAGTGGCATGCTAAATTGATCGCTTAGCCAGCCTGCATAGCCCAATGCCTGAACCCGACTGATTTCAGCACGGTTAGCCCCCATTGATGCTTGCGCCAGAAAGCGCGATGCGTCGATGTCGGAAATCGGAGCAGCATTTAGTGCAGGCGGCGCGGCAGCAATCTGGTTCGTGTCGACTTGACCCGATGCACTTTGCACCGACGTACCGCCACCACACGCGGACAGTACGGCAGCCGCAGTGACAGCGGCTGACCAGGAAATGCGCTGCTTATCGATGATGTCTGCCGTATGTTCTGCCGACACCGAACTTTGCTCGCAAGACGGTGTCAATACGATATTGTCATTGCTATCACTCATGATCTGTTCCTGTGTGTGGAGAATGATTCAGAACCGTTTTCAAAGACTATTTCTGAACATTAGTAGATCAGTGCAAAGCTTCCAAGTTGGAATATGTAAGCATTTGTCAGAAGATGTGAAGCGTTGAATCGAGAATCTAGGTCAACCGGGAAGGGGCTGAACTTTCCTCACTCTGGAAAGTTTTATGTGTTTTCTGGCAAGCAATGACTGTGCGCGTATACCTTTTGTTACATCATTCAGCTATGGCAAAATATGCAGATTCGATCTGATATTGCGGACGCTAATCTTTGTTACAGGTGGTAAGCAAAGTTTAAGGTATGCTTGCCAGCTTAAAATTCGTCTAACCCTGACCATTCCATGAAGTTGAGCATAGAAGCACCCGAAAATGAAGTAGCCCTGCCGGGAGAGGTGCACGTGCACATACGATTTCGCCCGGCGAATTTCGTTGGCATTCTTTTGGTGTTGCTCATCCATGCTCTGTTGCTGTACTTTTTGTTGAATATGCATCCGGTCAGAAAGAAAGGTGATAACGGTGGCCCGCAAAACCCGATTTTCCTGATCCTGGATAAAACCAATATTGCCAAGTTGGCAGTTCCGGAAGCGAAGAAAAGCGTGGTCAAACCTGCGCATACGGTGCGTAGACATAAAGCGCCTGCTCCGCCCGTCGTTGCGAAAGAAGCGATCGTGGTGCCACCGGTTACGCCGCCGGTAGCTGAAACGGCGCCAGCGATGGACATGATGAGCATGCTGCAGGCGGCGCGCGAGCGCCGTCGTGCGGCGGAGGCTGAGGCATCAAGAGAAAATGAAAGCGCCGAGCAAGCCAGCCGCGGCATGAGTCCGCAAGAAGTGGCCGAGGCCAATGTCCGTCATAGTATGCAACGTGCTGCCGGGCGCGATGGAACGAATGGCGTATTTGAGGTGTTGAGCAAAAGCACCCGCATGGCAACATTTTCGTTCCGTGGATGGAATCCGAATTCGAACAATCGCTGGAAGCAGGTTATCGAAGTCGATGCCGGTCTTGGCGGCAATGTTGAACTTGCCATCGTGCGCCGGATGATAGAACTGATACGTACCCACTATCAGGGCAATTTCAACTGGGAATCACGTCGCCTGGGGCGCGTGATTACCTTGTCTGCCAGACCTCAGGACAGCGCGGAACTGGAAGCTTTCATGATGAAAGAGTTTTTTGGTTAGACAACGCCGAATCAGCGTTGAATATCACCAGCCTGCCTGGCTTGTCCCGGTCGCCATTTTTCTTTCCAGAGATTGAGCCAGCTGATAACTTGCGCTGCGACGGTATTGCGTGCGATGTGCAGATAACGTATCTCGCTTGAGCGTAGTGCCTGCAACTGCACCCATCCGCTACGTTGCATCGTATAAATTTCTCCCCCGTTGATCCGCACATCACCGGCGATCATCGTCATATCGATGAATGCCGGTGACATAAGCAATTTTACCGAGCCGCTTTGTAAATAAAACGAACTGCCAGCGTCAACGTGGCAATACCAGATCTGGTCTTTGGAAAGTGTGATGAGTTGCATCTCGTTGCTCCTGTTGGTGGCGTAGGCGACCAGCACAGCTTAGATGTCACTCCATGGATGAAACAGACACAAAAATAGTTTATCTGTATCGTATCAATAATCAAATTTTGATTCTGTTATCGTAGAAATCCTGCAAAACTGTATCTGTTCTGTTTTTGCGACACAAAGGATTATTCATTTATGTCAAGCCAACCACTCTATCGGCAACTTGCCGAACACTATCTGGGTGCCATTCGTAACGGTACGCTGGCGGTCAATGACCGTATGCCATCCGTACGCAAGCTGATGCATATTCATGAAGTGAGTCTGTCGACCGCTTTGCAATTGTGTCGGTATCTGGAAATGGAGGGCTGGCTGGAGGCGCGTCCGCGATCCGGCTATTTTGTGCGGCAACCACGCCGTGTGAAACTGGTACCGGCTCAGGAACCCAAGCTGGCGACCAGAATTGATCCGGCGCAGTTTGTCGGCATACATGAACGTGTCTCATCGGTCATTGCTCAGGGCCAGCGCCGCGTCAAAATCAATCTGGCAAGGGCGACTGGCGAACCTGCCTTGTATCCACACCAGCAATTGCGCACTCTGGCTGCGGCGACCCTCAGGAAATATCCCATGTTGCTGACCAAGGCCATTTCTCCGGGAGGGAACCGTGAACTGAAATCGGTGCTGGCCAAACGGGCTCTTGATGTCGGTATCAGCACGACGGCAGAAGAAGTTGTGATTACCAATGGTTGCATTGAGGCTTTGAATCTGGCATTGCGCGCCGTCGCCAATGCCGGTGATGTGATCGCTGTGGAGTCTCCCACGTTTTA
>JAGWUK010000599.1 GCA_028868455.1 Burkholderiales bacterium
GTCATCCTTTCAGTAAGAATATTCATTCTACCTAGCGAATCTGCTGACCGGCAATCTTATGCCGCGAGCGCTCTGGTTTTTCCACCCACATTGACCGCTGTCAATATCGCCAATACCTGGAAGAAACCGATGCAAATAAATATCCATGCAGGATGATGCGCATCCATAATGGCACCGAACAACATCGGCGCGACGGCAAGACCAGAATCCAGACCGGAATACACCACGCCATACACCCGCCCAGTGGCATTTTTTGGCGCAGCGGCACGTATCAGCAAATCGCGCGAAGGCCCCGCCACGCCAGAACCAAAGCCGATGGCCGCCATTAATACAATCGCCAGCGCAGGATTAGCCCAGCCGGTTGCCAGCAGTACAGAAAACACCCCGGCAAAGCTGAACGCCAGCGTGATCGTCCGATCATGATGCGATGTTTTTGCCGCCAGAAACCCACCCCATAACATGCCACCGGCCGATGCCAGCATGTACAAGGTATAAGCCGTCGTCGCTGACGCCAGCGACATGCCGTATAAGTCGCGCAAACCAGCCGACGAAAAACTCTGCACGCCACCAAGCGCCATAGCGATCATGAAGAAGAATCCAAAACACATCCAGACGGCTGGAATACGCATGAAATCCAGCGCCCCCTGCGCAGACTTATGTTCAACAGGCGACTTGGCAACATGCGCAACGTCAGTGCGCAAAAGATCACGAAAGATAAACAAAACGACTAACACTGCAAATGGCAAAAATGCAGCCGCCAGCAATGCCGTGCGCCATGAACTCAGCTCCGCAATCGTCACCAAAAATACCGGTGCCGCCGCCCAGCCCAGATTGCCGCTAATTCCGTGCACTGAAAAAGCATAACCCAGTCTTTGTGTAGAAACGCGTTTGTTGAGCAGGGTGTAATCAGAAGGATGAAATACGCTATTACCCACGCCTGCCAGACCCGATCCAGCCAGCAGCATGGCAAAATTCTGCGCACCTGACAGTACCAGCGCAGATACCCCGAGACAAAAAATTCCGAAAAACAGCACCGCGCGGGCGCCGAGTTTATCGACGATAAAACCAGATAGTGCCTGACCGATACCGGAAATAACAAAAAAAACCGTCATCAACAAACCAAGCTCGGCATACGAAAGGCCGAACGCTGGCTTCAACCATGGGAACAGAGGCGCCAGTATCATGTGAAAAAAATGGGAAATACCGTGCGCGACACCGACCAGGCTGATGACCATCGCATCCTGTCTTAAACCTGTTGATGTGTTGATTGTTGCTGTTGTCATTCTTTACGCTTTCAAATGAGATGGACTGACGCAGAATTGTTCCGGCACGCCTACGATGGCAGTACACATCGTGTGGCATCACACGATGACACCGCACTGGCAAATCTGCGTCATTCCTGAAAATTGGAGCCTGCACAAAATAGTGTAAGCAAAATCGCTTAGTCTGATTTAAGATAAATGGACAACTTTTGTCGCAATTCCGCCAACCGGTTTCAAGCTCAATCGCACATGCCCATTCAGCCCGTCACTCACACTGATCCACATCCTCCAAGACAGCATCCGACGATTCAGCGACCGTTGCGTCTGGCCGCGCGTGATTTGTTGTCGGGACAGACACTGGACGCGCATACGCATCCCTGGGGACAACTGACCTATACGCCGCATGGCATGCTGCAAGTCATCGCCGATGGCAATACCTGGTTTGTTCCGACAATGCGGGCGATCTGGATCCCGCCCGATATTCCACATGAAGTAAGGATGCTGGAACCGTCGAAATTAAGGGTCTTGCAAATCCACGCCAATCACAGCCCATTTCCGGGCAAACAATGCCGCGTTTTGGAAGTGTCGGCATTGTTACGTGAATTGATACTCAGCCTCGGGCAGTTGAATCAACCCGGGGAGAAAGAAAATCATTTAATTGCCGTCATTCTCGATGAACTGGTCGCTGCCAAAGCTTTACCGATCAATCTCGCCCTGCCCAAAGACAAGCGCTTAAACAGCCTGTGTGAAATGCTGCTGGCAGACCCGGCATCCGCCATGACGTTGGAAGATTTTGCACAACAAGTAGGAGCTTCCTCCCGAACTTTGTCCCGCCTGTTCGAACAAGAATTGAACATGAGCTTTAATGCATGGCGTCAACAAATGCGCCTGGCGCGCGCAACACCGCTGGTTGCCAGCGGCATGTCTTTATCGCAAGTCGCATCTGAATTGGGCTATGCAAGCCAATCAGCATTCTCCGCCATGTTCAAAAAAACCTTTGGCGTTTCACCTTCAACATTCTTCAGACAAAAATAGGTTTGCAAGATGTCAAATGCAATTTACCTCTTTGCCAAGTAATTGCAATTTTCAAAACTTTTCGTGATAGAACCCGCGTCCCTTTCGAAAATTTGTCTATTTTTTAATGATTTATTTGTAATGTTTTGTATTATTTTGCGCGTCGCCGATTAAGGTACATAACAATCGCGCTTAGCAAAGAAAATACCCGCCGTGCTGCGGAGCAACTTTATCCATGAATAGGACTTACGCAAAATCGTTCCAGCAAGGCATAGCGACGAAGGCAGTACA
>JAGWUK010000600.1 GCA_028868455.1 Burkholderiales bacterium
CCAATGGACATTCCGTATTTACGTGGACACTTTTGCAGGCATTGAATGGCAAAGCCGATCTGAACGGCGACGGTATGATCACCGCAACGGAACTGGCTGCCTATATTGCCCCGGCCGTATCCAGCGTCTCACAACAAACCCCTGCGTTTGGCAGCCTGCCAGGTTCCGAAGGTGGGGAATTTGTTTTTGAAACACAGACTGAAGCAGAATTCTTGAACGCCAAATCGAATCAGCTTTCCGCCGATGCCATTGCCCTCAATAGCAAGCTTGACGACGCCGCAGCCAAACCCGGTAGCAATGCACCGATCGTGATCAAGACGCTGAGCGGCGGCGAACAAAAAATCGCTGCACCAAAACTGGTGCAAGCCTCATCGCGTCAATTGGCGCAAAGAGCAAATGAACAGGGCTTGCAGTTATACCGCGAAAAACAATATGCCCAGGCTGAAGCCGCCTTCACCGAAGCTCTGAAATACCGGCCTGATTTCGCGCTGGCCGCCAACAATCTTGGCTTCGTTTATTTCAAACAGCAAAAATACGCGGAGGCTGCGCGCTGGTTTGAAAACACCCTGCAAATTGACCCTTCACGCGCCATCGCCTACCTGAATCTGGGTGACGCACGCGCCTTGCTCAATGAAAACGACAAAGCCAAAAAAGCTTACACGAGCTTTCTGGAGCTATCTCCAAATAGCCCAAATGCAGCCTATATCCGCACGGCGTTGAGCAAACTGAATTGATTGCCTGATTGCGTGCGCAAAAAAAATGCCGCTAAGCTTGATTGCTTAGCGGCATTTTTATGTGCTCGTCCTTCTCTGTACTTTAATGCATAGGATCAATGATCTTTGCTCTTCGTAATCGTCTTACCCTCGCAAAACCATCTCCATGTAAGGCGTCCGACGTTCCCTTGCAAAAGGATGGGTTGTCAGGTCGGTAAGTGCTGCCGTGAATTCGACGCCCTTGGTATTTTCACGCGTTATTTTGAAGCCAAGGCGGCGATGGAAGGCCATCGACAGTCGATTGGTTTTATAGACATTACTTTGTAGTACAGCGATGTTCCGGCGTGCTGCGATAGCTGAGATTTGCGCAAAAATCTCGCGAAAGACAGGCGCTGACCGATGCGCCGGATGGGTATTGAAACCGGTCACAAACCAGCAATCATCCCCGCGCGGCTGAAGCATGGCATAGGCAAGCAGTTGTCCGTTGCGGCGCACCAGAGCCAGCTCAGACACGGCAAGGAGATTCTGGATAGCGCTGTGTTGCGTAGCGGAATCAATAGTGTCACCGGCGGACTCGGTGTGCTCCCGGAGCGTGAGCACATCAAGCGACAGTATTTCGTCAGCCAATGGCAGTGTATTTCGCAAACTCTCAGCTGGATTATTTGGGTGCATCAGGCGTATGGCAAACCACTTCGATGTTGTGTCCGTCCGGGCCGATGACAAAAGCGGCGTAGTAGTTTGCGTGGTAGCGTGGGCGCAGGCCGGGTGCGCCGTTGTCTTTGGCACCGGCTTCCAGCGCTGCGTGATAAAAAGCATCGACCTGCTGGCGATTGCTGGCTTTGAACGCGAGGTGAAGATGTGCCGGTTTTTCGTCGGTCTGAAACAGGCACAAGGATGACTCATTATCTGCGCAAAGTTCGACGCCATAGCCAGGTTCGCCTTCAGCGACCACGGCCACACCGATTGGCGCGAGTGCCTTGACGAAGAAGGCTTTGCTGGCGGCAAAGTCGCTGACACCGAATTTGACATGATCAAACATAATTTCTCCTGAAGTGTTTGGGGCCGTTTTTACGTGCTAAGGTGCCGTTCGTTTCGATGGGTAAAATACGCAATGACCAGCGTAGTAGTCTGGAAACAAAAAGTTTACCGCATGGCCATGCGGCCGGGCAAGGCGCTCATTGGCCCGGCGGCGGCTGCCACAGTTCGACCTTGTTTCCTTCGGGATCAATGACCCAGCCGAATTTTCCGTAACCAGAATCGTCGGTTTTTTCCAGAACCTGGCATCCTTCGTCCCGCAGTGCCTGAAGCAGAGCGTCCAGATCGTCAACACGATAGTTGATCATGAAGGTGGACTTGCTCGGCGCAAAATGATCACCGTCCGCGGCACCGATAGACCACACAGTCGTTCCCTTGGTGGGCGTACCCGTTGCATCAGACCATTCGAATGCGGTGCCACCCCAGTCCTGTACATCGATACCCAGATGGCGCTGATACCAGGCGCGCAGTTTTACCGGATCGTTTGCATTAAAAAAAATTCCTCCTATTCCTGTGACGCGTTTCATATGTGCCTCCTGAATGTGAGTGGTGATATGTGTTGCTAGCGGTAGCTCGGTATAAATCGGGAAGACCTATAGTGCGCAATGCAGGCCGCCCGAACGCCATATTATGCACGGAGTGGCAAGTGCTGCGACCAGACCCGGGATATGGCAGCGGCAGCTTGAACGAAGTCGGTCTTTTTGCTGTTTTCGTTCCTTGCGCGGCAAAATTTCGCATCGCGATGGAACAGTGATGCTGCAAAGCCACGACCAGCTATCGTGATACCGGCCGTTTTCCCCGCGCGAAGTTTTG
>JAGWUK010000601.1 GCA_028868455.1 Burkholderiales bacterium
CCCCCTTGAATATGCTAACTAGAGGATTTTTCTTGTGAGCTTCTTAATTAACATCCTGGCCTGATTGGCCTCTTGCCGAATATCTGCGTCCATATCGAATTGGCACTTTTCCCCGTTCGGCGCTATGACGGTCAGATCATCTTCGTCAGCAGAGGAGAGCATCCGGTGCCTGGTATAGCTTGGGCCATACATGCGCGGTGGTAACCGTGTATTAATTAACACTTTGATGTTGGATGCGCCCAGGATGGTTCCAAACGGTGAGTCGGTTGCCCATAATCCATCTGAATGGAACAAGTTTGCAGCGCCATCTCCATCCCTTCTGTCGACACAATCCAGAAATTGCATTAACAACAATCGTTTGGAATGCCGTGCAGCGTAGCTGGTATGCAGCAAAGCATGTGCTTGAGCGGAGTAGGGGTGATGTAATTCGGATGCATATACATGTTGCACATCGGGGTTTTCATACGAACGGCGCCGCACAGCGTGTTTGTCCATGTCATAAACTGCTTGCATCCGTTTCGTCAAAATCATGGGGTCCAGGGACTTAGGTTCACCGCCACCGCCCAGGCATCCTCCAACGCATGCCATTACTTCAATGGCAACATATTGATCTCTCCACGTTTCCGTTGCGAACATACGTTGGGCTGCCGCAATGCCATTGCATATGGCGACCTGACCGACATTAGGAATTTCCGCCGTTTTTATACCCGCATGAATGCCGCGCAATTGATGCCACTCTAACTAAAAGGTATTTTCTTGGCCAATAAAGTGACTTGCGGTTCTTATCATTGCTTCCATCACGCCACCCGATGCCGCAAAAATCTGCGCAGCGCCACTACTTTCTCCCAAAGGATGATCGAATTGACCGTCGTCCGGCAAAGCGTTAAACGCAATGCCACGTGCTTTGATCATTTTGGCCAATTCACGCGTTGTGATAACGTGATCCACGTCGCCCGATGATCCAGGCCTGACAGCTTCATCCTTTTTGGCGGTGCACGGCATGATGCTGACTACATACGGCTCATCTTTGCCTTCAGCAAAAGCAGAACCCAGAGTTCGCGCAAAGGGACCTCGTTTAGTTAGCGCGCCGTGCATTTGTTGTGGCGACTTGGTTGTACTCAGGTGCGGCAACAGGTCCGGTCGATTGAGCTCAACCCAGTTCACCCATCCTGGGCAACAAGAAGTCATTATTGGTAATTTTTTTCCATCGCCTTCGTTTGCTTTCAAGCGGAAAAATAACTCTGTTGCCTCTTCCATGATTGTCAGATCGGCGGCAAAATTAGTATCAAACACGTAGTCAAATCCTAGGCGGCGCAGAGCATTGATCATTCGTCCCGTACTGACAGTACCTGCTTGCAATTCAAACTCTTCGCTGATGGCAATCCGTGTAGCTGGTGCCACTTGCACGACAGAGACTCGTTTGCGTGCACCGAGAGTCCGAAGAACCTGATGCCAGTGTGGAGCTTCAATCAACGCACCAACCGGGCACACCAGAGTGCATTGACCACAAGAAATGCATTGCGTATCTGCCAGGGATTGATCAAATACGTTAACGGGTAGCCGGGAAGTTCCGCGTTCCACGATGCCGATGACAAATTGCTGTTGGCCAGATTCACCACATGCTTCCGCACATAAGCCACATTCAATACATTTGGAAAAATCTTGCCAGATGGCTGGCGAAGTGTGATCTGACAAACGATGCTCTGGATGCGCATCCGATCCCCTTGGAAAGTTTTCCCAGGTATCTGCCCACTCATTTTCACTGACAAGCTTTTGCAGGCGACAGGCGCCATTTACTTCACAATGCATGCAGTCGTTTGGATGCCGCGCCAATAACCACTGTGCGTCGGTGGTACGAAATTGTTGTAATTCCGCGGACGCTGTTTCAACGACGTCACCTTGCTTTGCCGGTGTCCGGCAGGCCGGCTGCGGATGGGGTTGATCATTAATATTCACCAGACACATTCGACATACTGCGTGAGCTGGCAAGCGAGGATAATAACAAAGTGTCGGAATAGTTATGTTAGCCTCATTGGCGGCGTCCAATAGCGTCGCGCCGTCATGAACAGTAACCGTCCTGCCATTCACCGTAAGCGTAATCATTTTGCCCTTGATGATTCTTGTTTTGACCATAACAAGATAGCAGACTTCAATAAATATGCTTAAACAAGATATCGCTAGTTTAAGTTTAACTATGGATGCAAGTAGGTTTTACTTAAGCACATAATTTCGCATAATTTATATTATGTTAAATTAAATTTACGAAAATATTGATTTACGATTCTGGATGCCAATTGATGGTGATGGGGAGAAATTGGTTTAATACTTTTCCGTAAAATATATGAAACTTACGAAATTAGTTTGAAACAAAAACGAAAGCCGCAAATTTTGCGGCCTCTGTTCTTTACGGTGCTCTAGGCACTCAATCTGCGGCGCTCATCGGTGCTCATTACCAGACTACTTATTACACAAACGCGATAAGCTCAAGGGCGTTTGCTGTGCCAAGGAGGCTGCCTGATTAGCTCGCTCAACTGCGGCGAACATTTCTGCTTCTACCAG
>JAGWUK010000602.1 GCA_028868455.1 Burkholderiales bacterium
CTGCGCTGGGTTATATCACAGACCGTTTGATGCGTCAGCGCTCGACAGCCAGGGATTGCGCTTGCGTGGTTGCGTGTGAGCCGGCGTCCGCTCCTGTATCGGGCTCTGCAACAATGCGGATCACGGCTCCGCGTCTGGTCATCGCCGAGGATGCCGCATGCGACATGCTGGCGCAACCAGTCGCCCGTTTTTCCATCGCACGGGTCTTGGATAGTCTCCACATCCTGTCAGCCGGTCTGATCTGTTTTGCACGTGGCGTCAACGACACGCCAAAGCTGGCAGCACTGTTGATCGCGGCACATCTGATCGATGCACGCATGTCAATCTTGCTGATCGCTGTCGCGATGGCGATGGGCGGTGTGATATTTGCCAGGCGCGTGGCCGTCACGATGAGCCAACGCGTCACGCGCATGGATCATACGCAAGGCGTGGCTGCCAATCTGATCACCGCGACCCTTGTGCTTGGCGCAAGCCATCTGGGCATGCCTGTCTCGACCACCCACGTGTCCGTCGGCTCGATTGCCGGTGTCGGCGCCGGTGCGCATTCATTGAATTGGCCAACATTGCGCAACATCCTGTTGTCATGGGTTGCGACCTTGCCACTGGCCGCGGGTATTGCCTGGGTTGCCGTGAAAATAATTTGAATGTTACAAGAGCAAACTAGGAGTGCCCATGCCTGAAGCTATCTGGAACGGTGTTGTGATCGCTGAAGCGCCGGACAATGAAGTTGAAATCGTCGAGGGAAATGTCTATTTTCCGATTCAAGCTGTGCATCAGGAATATCTGCAGACCAGCAAGAAAATCACGCAATGCCATTGGAAAGGTTCGGCGAATTACTATGATGTGGTAGTCAATGGGCAAACGAATCGGGACGCCGCATGGACGTATCGTCATCCTCTCGACGCAGCAAAGAAAATCGCCAATCGCATCGCATTTTGGCGAGGAATCGGAATCGAAAAATGATTCGACTCTACGTGCTGCTGATCAATTCAACAGCTAACTGTCGGAATCCGTTCTATAGGCGAGTGCTATGAGCGGCGACACAATGCTGAATTGAAGAAGAGTGAACGCAGATTCAAGCAACAGGAAGTCTGTTACTGGCGACATGTTGTATTTGGAGGCCACAGGGAATGCCGCAAAAGAAAATGCCAAGAGTCCGAAGAATGTGCCAAATGTCCAGGCGGCGCGGCCCCATTTAACTCGATAGGCTGAGAACAAACGTGGATAAGACCATGCAAACAACAACGCTTAAATGACCATTGATAATAAGCCTAAGGGGATGATCACCTCGCCGCGATACATCGCCAAGCGGTGGCATTGGTCGGCAAACGTTACTAAATGCCAAAAATAACCCAGAGGAAACGTAGGCAACAGATAAGCTAGCACTTCCCACCAGAATGGTTTTTTCGTCATTAGGTTCTCCTCGTCATGAAGTTAAAATCGATAAATTTTGTTCAATGCGGTGTTTGGCAAATGGGTCGGACGCTTCGACATATCGCATGGCTGATTGCACGTTTTTCCAGCCAACGTATTCCATCAGAGTTTTCAGATCCCAGCCGTTTGAGCTTGCCCAGTTAGCGAAACCGCGCCGCAAAGAATGGCCGCTGTATAGATCGGGCGAGTCAATGCCGGCATCTGACAATATTGTCCGCAAGAGCGGTACCAGACTATCGACATGCATGCCTCCATCACCAATATGGCCCCATCGGTCAATCGCGCGAAACACCGAGCCAGAGTTCAAATGAGTTGCTGCTATCCAGGTCGTATAAGCTTCGACCGGACACAGGCGCGATAGTGCTGGCGTCTTGAAGAGCGTGCCTTGGTAAGTCCTGTCGCCTTTGGTTTGCGGGAAATAGCACGTCATGCCTTCGCCAGCGACAACCTCAACATGTTCAACCTGCAGGTTCGCTAGTTCATCACCACGAAAGCCGCGCCAAAATCCAAGCAACAGGAGTGCCTTGTTGCGCGTGTGGCGCAGTTCGCCAGCGCGATCGCCGCAAGCCTGCTTCTCAGTAATTGCAGCATCAAGCCATTGGACGACCTGCTCCAGTTGTTCAACTTGCAGTGGCTTGGCACGTTTTTCTTGCGCCGGGTGGAGCGATTGAATTCCGCGGAACACTTTACGCACGACGGGTGCCTTGGTAGGATCCGGAAAGCCCTGGTCGATGTGCCATTGTGCAAGTGCGGCGAGACGCTGGCGCAGTGTATTGATCGCCAGTGTCTCGGCATGGTCGGCCAGGTAGCGCGCGATACTGTCGGCGGTCGCCGGTAAAAAGCCACCCCAGTCCACTTCGAAATGACGGATGGCCGACCGATAGCTTTGGCGTGTGTTATCGCGCGTGGCGGCGCGGATGTACTGGTCGATTTTACTCATAGCGGAGTTTGTCGCTGTCCGAAGGCGCATTACGGCTGCAAACCGTAAAAATTAACCGAATTTCCACATCATATCGGATAAGAATACATTATCCAATATTAAATAACTACAAAATACAACTTGAATTTCTATTGAAAATGGTATGTAATTACGTGGTACGTAATACATTACGTTAT
>JAGWUK010000603.1 GCA_028868455.1 Burkholderiales bacterium
GAAGATGCACAGGTAACTTTATTTCATGAGAAATTTTCCATTCATCGATATCAAAAAAATATTTTTATATCGAACAGGCAACTGGAAAATGTTTGCGACTCTATTGAACAGGAATTTATTTGGGCCGGAGAGGCATATTTAGATTTTCCACAATTCAACGGACGCCTGCATTTTGAGGTGTGTGATTCTGGTATTTGTGCTCAATGGCTTCGGCAAACACGTCTCACTTTGCATTTTCGCAAAGGCGGAGAACGCCTACGACTCTCCTCGAATCGTCCGTCTAGAAGTTTAAAAAGTCACTATCAAGCTTTGAATATTCCTTTTTGGATTCGAAAAATCTCTCCGTTAATTTCACACGCGGGAGATTTAGTATTTGCTGCAGGAATTGGCATTCAATGTACTTATTTCGCTCCAGAAGGACATTCATCGATAAATCTGAAATGGGTTGCAAACACCTAACTTCTCCGACCACGTTAAAAAAATGACTTCGAATCAAACTTCCTTAAAGCGACAAATTGTTCTCGATACTGAGACGACAGGGTTAAATCCAAAAAATGGCGATAGAGTCATTGAGATTGGTTGCGTTGAACTTGTCGATCGCAAATTGACTGGAAATAATTTTCATAAATACATTAACCCAGAACGCGATTCGGAAGAGGGGGCATTAGCAGTTCATGGACTGACGACTGAGTTTTTGAGTGATAAGCCAAAATTTTCTGAAATTGCAGAGGAGTTTTTGGGATATGTTGCGGGAGCTGAAATCGTCATTCATAACGCGCCATTTGACGTTGCGTTTCTTAATGCAGAAATGGCGCGATTGGGATTGTCGCAATTTTCCGACTATGTGGAAATAATTACCGATACACTTGTTCAAGCCAAAGAGCTTCACCCTGGAAAAAGAAATTCCTTAGACTCACTTTGCGATCGTTATGAAATTTCAAATTCACATAGAAAATTACACGGAGCACTTCTGGATGCGGAGTTGCTTGCAGATGTTTTTTTGGCTATGTCGCGCGGGCAAAATAGCTTCGAAATAGAGCTTCCCGAAGAAGAAAAGCCCATTGTCTTTGAGCCGATCGCTATTGAAGCCCCTTTGGAAGACGTCATTGTAAAGCTCGCCGATACTTATGAATGTTTAGAGCACGAGTCATTATTACAGGGACTTGAAAAGCAATTGCGAAGTACTAGTATGTGGCGTGTATGATTTGATTAAGGATGTCGACGCCTAATAAGTCGGAAACATTTTTCAACTGAGCTTCCCCTGAAATTTAGTCAGCCACAAGTGACGTAAAATTAACGTTACTTGGGAAAGACAGGAAATGAAAAAAATACCGAAACAGGCATACACGGCCGAGTTCAAGGAGTTGGCCGTCAAGCGCGTCAAAGACGGCGAATCGATCGCGGTCGTAGTGAAAGAACTGGGGCTGGGTGACCAGACACTGCGTAACTGGGTCAAAGCGGCAGCTGAAGGCAAGTTCAAAGGCGCTGGTAGCAAAGTGGTGACACTGGAAGCGATGGAGCTTTCTCGACTGCGGGCGGAGAACGCCCGACTGAAGCGGGAGAACGAAATAATAAAAAAAGCAGCGGCGTACTTCACGAGGGATGTTCTGTGAAGTACGCCTGGATGGACGCGCAAGGTAAGGCCTATGCGTTGCTGAAATGTGCGTCGTACTCGACGTCAGTATCAGCGGCTATCGTGCATGGAAGCGTGGCGGCACGCCAGATCGCAAACGACTGACGGATGTGCGAATGCTGGCCGTGATCCGCGCCATTCATGCTGAACTCAAAGGCGCTTATGGCAGCCCGCGTATGGTGCGTGAACTGCGGCTGCGAGGCTTCACCGCTGGCAAAGAGCGGGGCGAGCGTCTCATGCGAGAGAACGGCATTCGTGCCCGTCATAAGCGGCGCTACAAGGTCACCACGGACTCGAAGCATGGATTGCCGGTGGTGGCGAACCTGTTGGATCGACATTTTACGCCGACCGCACCCAACCAGGTCTGGACGTCGGACATCACGTGTCTGTGGATCGACGAAGGCTGGCTGTATCTGGCGATCGTTCTGGATCTGTTCAATCGGGAGATCATTGGCTGGTCGCTCAAGCCGCGCATGACGACCGATATAGTGATCGATGCTCTGACGATGGCCTGGTTCCGCCGTCGACCAGGTACGGGCATCATGCATCATTCGGATCGCGAAAGCCAATATGCGAGTCATGCCTTTCAGGACAAGCTCAAGGAATTTGGCATGACGTGCTTGATGAGTCGTCAAGGGAATTGCGGGGACAACGCATCGACCGAGAGCTGGTTTAACAGCTTCAAGAACGAGCGGCATCATGGTTTGCGTTACGCTACCCATGCTGAAATGAAGGCTGCCGAGGCTGTAAAAATGTAGTGGTTGCGACCCGATCTGACAGTCACCCGGTTTGAAGCACGGAATCGTCAGATCAAATTTAGTTGTTCCGTTTGGTGATTTTATCGTGCCACGCCTCCTTTCCGTCAATGAGTGTTTGAATTGGTGTACGCCCACAACACATTTTTCCCTGATGGGTGC
>JAGWUK010000604.1 GCA_028868455.1 Burkholderiales bacterium
CGTGAACTGCGGCTGCGAGGCTTCACCGCTGGCAAAGAGCGGGGCGAGCGTCTCATGCGAGAGAACGGCATTCGTGCCCGTCATAAGCGGCGCTACAAGGTCACCACGGACTCGAAGCATGGATTGCCGGTGGCGGCGAACCTGTTGGATCGACATTTTACTAGGACTTACGCAAAAAACGTATTTGTGTAAAAAATCAGGTTTATGGCAAGCGCATAGCAATACTTGGATTTTTAAGCTGCTGTCGTAAGAATTCATCAGGCAGTCCATGTTTTATGCGGTCATAGTCTCACCTGCCTGCTTTGCAACAGCGGCCAAGCGAACCCACACAAGGATGGCGCAAGCGATGTGATTGCGTTCTATCCTCGCCTTTCGGCATTGGCAGCGCTCGATTCCTGTGAGTTGTTTAGCCTCCCGATGAAACTGCTCAATCTTCCAGCCTAAGGCACACGCTTGTTGTGCACCTCGCGTCAAATCCTGAGAAAGGTCGTTTGTCACGACCGAGTCCGTGCGGTGGGCAGACACCGCAACGCGGAACAGTTTTACCTTGTGCTCTTTGGGAAAGCCCCGGATCTTGACGATCTTCCCGTGCGCAGCTTCGCGCTCATTCCAACTCAGTGAATCGACATGCCGGTACGCCAATGCACCACCAGAATCATCGACCAGACGATTGCTCTTCAATGGGCAGTCATAAATTTTGCCCAGTGATTCTATGAAGAGCATCAACTCCTTCGTCGCGTACCACGTATCCATGAGCACAGTGCGGCAGGCCAGACCTTTGTGATGCACCACATTGGTCACCATATCCTGCACATGATCAAGCTTCGATTTGCCATCGCCTTGCGGGTCGTCGATCCGATAGTCGATGACCCAGTGCTCCTGTGTGCCCGGGTTCACATGCACACACGTCACTACACCGATGCCTTTGATATAGGACTTACGCAAAACCGCCCCAGCGGCGTTATAGCTCCTAGTCGTACGATCTGTACTGCCTTCGTCGCTATGCCTTGCTGGAACTATTTTGCGTAAGTCCTATGATAATTCCGTGCGCATTGCCGCTGTACTGCCGCCTCACCAGTTCGATCTTGTGCGAAAAATCCTTGTCGATAATCGTGTCGTCGAACACCACACAACCTGTTGGCACTGCCGCAATCAAGTCACGCACGTTGTCCCACACCAAATATGGCGTCATCTTCTCATCGCGCAAAAATCGATTGATCGCGTCGTGGCTCATATCATCTGCGTGGTCTGCAAAATTCGTTAGCGTGTGGTTAATCGGGCTCACCAATAAATACTGGCAGTAATCGAGTCGGCTTGGGCGTTTTGGCATGGCCACAACTTGACGCAACCCCTCTCATTTTTAGGTTTACGTCATTGCATCTTGTTACATTTATATTTTTTGCGTAAGCCCTAGTTAAAATACCGCCTCAGTTGACCGTTTAAAGCAGGTCGCCCGCGAATTTTCAGAGCAACATCAGGAAGACTCGAAGCTCCCGTTTGAAGAAAAATACAGAATGAGTTTCATGCTGGCGGCGCGCCCCTGGCTGCCGCAACAATTCAAAGCACTGGTCCGCAAGGAATACATAGAACATTATGAGCAGACGCGAGGGCAAAAAAAACGCAAATGAGTGCGCTTTGCAGGCCGTACTCATGGCCTGCAATTGCCGATTGATCAAACCTGCAACAAACTGGCCGCCTTGCTGGCGTCGAAATCGGCACGTAGCGGCGCCGTATCGTAAATAATCTTCAACCGGGTAAATTTATCGCCACCAGGTGCCAGTTCAAAAACATCGACGCATTCGAACTGGACTTGTTTGCCGCTTTGCAGCGTCCACGTATAGTGAAAATGCAGCGCCAGCGATGAGGCCGCATTGACCGGCACAAAAATATTCGACAGCGTTGTCACTGAACGACGGGTATCAGCAAACAACGCTGCATAAAAAACACTGGCGGCTTGCCTGCCATACAGCGGCGACTCGACGACTGCGTCTGGCGTGAATAAAGCCAGCACCTCCTCAAGATTACCGTTGTTCAGCGCTGCCAGATACCGCTGGCAAAGATTTTCCATTGTCATTTTCTTGCTCCATAGAACTTGCGCGACACCGTCTCAACTGTGGCGTTGCGCTGTCATCACCAGCAAGATTGTATGTTTCGGGCGATCAGTTACGCAAATTATTGCGTAACGAATTCTTCGGCCGATGTCGCGAAAAGCAGTTTTTTAATTTCAGGGACGCAAGAGCCGCAATTGCCGCCAGCTTTCAGGCAACGCGTCACTTCGGCCACCGTCGTTATATTTTGCTGCCGGATCGTCTGACAAATGGTATTGCGTCCGACGCCGAAACATGAACAGATGGTTGGCCCCGCATCCTCACCTTTTTCTACGGGCTGGCCGATCAGCAGGCCGACGCGGTCACCCTCTTCCAGCTTCTCTTTGGCAAACAGACTCGCCAGCCAGGCGCGTGAAGGAAGATCTGGCCGGGGCGAGAGAAAGATACAGGTTTCGATGCGATCGTCAACCAGATGGACGGCGCGATATATGCCGGCTGTC
>JAGWUK010000605.1 GCA_028868455.1 Burkholderiales bacterium
GCCACACCTTTATACTCGTTAAGCTTTTTCCCGCTCATGCTCCACAAAGAGGCGCCGCCGATAATCGTGTTTTGCGGTGCGCCAGGCACGTCCGAATAGTAGGGCAGAGGTGAAACAGCAAATTTGAATTTGGCATTTTTTGCGATATTGCCGTAAGCAGAGCTCGATGAAGTCAACATGCCACATTCACCAGAAAAGAATTTTGCTTCCGGTTCGTTCTTACGCCCTGCATAGGTAAAGTAGCCTTGCTTGGCCCAGTTCGCCAGATTTTCTATGTGCTTGACATGCAATGGACTGTTGAATTTCAAGCGCGCATCAAGGCCACCAAAGCCATTGTTTTTTGAAGCAAATTCAACGTTATGCCAGGCGGAAAAACTCTCCAGATGTATCCATGTTTGCCAACCTGTCGTATAAGCGCATTTTTCACCGTTGGCTTTCAAGCGCGCTGCCGCAGCAACGACTTCCTGCCATGTTGCTGGCGCTTTATTCGGGTCCATTCCTGCTTTCGCAAACATGTCCTTATTGTAAAAAAACACGGTAGTTGAACTATTAAATGGGAACGAGAGCATCTCGCCCTTGGGCGACGTGTAGTAACCAGCAACCGCAGATATGTAATCAGACGCATCAAATTTTTCGCCAGCGATTTTCATGACTTCAGAAACCGGTTTAATCGCGCCTTTTGAGTACATCATGGTGGCCGTACCAACTTCAAAAACCTGCAAAATATTGGGCGCATTGCCAGCGCGAAACGCGGCGATGCCTGCCGCTAACGATTCGTCGTAACTTCCTTTATAAACCGGAATAACTTTATAGTCCGACTGGCTCTTATTGAACTGTTCCGTCAAGCCAACGACACGGTCCCCCAGAGCGCCCGTCATGGAATGCCACCACGTGATTTCTGTCACGGCATTCGCCGTACCCGAGATGGCCATCAGCAGCGAGGAACTCAGCAAACATAATTTGACGCGCACGTTCATGAAAGGTCTCCGGAAAGCTTGTAATCGTATTACTTAAATATTACCGCCGCGCTACGATAGCACTGCGCCGCGACTTACGCAAAATTGTTCCGGTATGGCTTGCTGACAACGACAACTCGACTGGTGCGACAAAACACCGTAACGCCGCCAAGTCAGATTGCCATCTGCCATAGGAGCGACATACGCTGTCGGGATAACACTTATAATTTGGCCTGTGCAAAACCACATGCAAGCTGTCATGAATTCACTTTCCCACCGACTGATTCTGTATTTCAAACTCGTCAGATTACATAAACCGATAGGTATATTGCTGCTTTTGTGGCCGACGCTGGTCGCGCTGTGGATCGCTTCCAATGGCAAACCCGCCTGGCATCTGGTATTGATTTTTAGCCTGGGTACGGCTCTGATGCGCTCAGCGGGCTGTGCAATTAACGACTATGCCGATCGTAATTTTGATAAGCACGTTAAGCGCACGGCAGACCGTCCACTAACCAGCGGTCAGATATCCGGTACCGAAGCTATTCTGGTAGCGCTAGCACTTGCACTTATTTCATTTGCGCTGATTTTGCCGTTGAACGTGCTGACCAAGCAGTTATCGGTGGCTGCGGTGTTTGTTGCTGGCAGCTATCCGTATCTGAAGCGTTTTTTTGCGATCCCGCAGGCATACCTCGGGATTGCGTTCGGCTTTGGTATCCCTATGGCATTTGCAGCCGTTCAGAATACGGTTCCGCTCAGCGCCTGGGTTCTTTTAATTGCAAACGTCTTCTGGGCTGTGGCTTACGATACAGAATATGCAATGGTCGATCGCGACGACGATGTAAAAATCGGCATCAAAACCTCGGCAATTACGTTTGCGCAATATGATGTGCTGGCCGTCATGCTTTGCTATGCCTTCAGTTTTCTCATTATCCTGCTGGTTGGCTGGCAATACGGCCTAAGAACTTGGTTTTTGGCTGGAATGGGCAGCGCAGTCATTTTTTCTTTCTACCACTACACCCTGATCAGAGATCGTGATCGTATGCGCTGCTTTGCCGCCTTTATGAATAATAACTGGCTGGGTGCAGCGATCTTTGCTGGTGTTGCACTTGACTATGCGTTACATTGATTGGATATTATTGCAATGTCATTAAAATCATGAACTTGCACGCTATTGAAATAGCGAGTAACCGCAACAATATCTATTGAGAATATGGTTGCCAGACCTTCGATTCTTTGACCTGCAACAAACATATTTTTGCCATATTGCTTAGACTAAAGTTGAATTCTTTTCATTCCCCACCAAAAAGGACGCGCCATGAGCTCAGCAGAACAGCATAAAGAAAAATTGATGCACGATCTGAACCAAGTTATCAGAGATGCCGAAGAATTATTAAAAAATACAGAACAACAAGCCGATGAGGGCTTTAAATCTGCCAAGGCGCGTTTTGAACACAGCTTGAGAAATGCCAAAGCTGAAGTTGAGCGAATTGAAGATCTGGTCGTGACACGCACTAAAGATGCCGCTCGCGCAACAGATGTCTACGTTAAAGAAAATCCTTGGCAATCGGCAGGAATTGCAGCGG
>JAGWUK010000029.1 GCA_028868455.1 Burkholderiales bacterium
TCTGTCTGCGCACCGAAAGTTCGCCTGTCGGTCGCAGCAATGGTGCCAACCACTGCGCTACCCACGGCCAATTCGATACATCCCTGTAAGCTAAGCGCGGTCACTCCGCACAAACTCATTAATGCCAACGGTCGGGAAAACTTACGCCAGAATCGTTTAATCATCTGCATCACCTCCAAATAATGCGGCATCAATGCCGTCACACAAACAGTGTATGGTCAATAAATGAACTTCCTGAATTCTGGCCGTCCGCTCATGCGGTACACAAATATTCACATCTGCGTCGCTCAATAAATTTTTAATCTCGCCGCCCCCTTTTCCTGTCAGCGCAACGACGCGCATATCGCGCTCCAGTGCAGCGTTGACGGCATTGACTACGCTTGCCGAGTTTCCCGAAGTGGACAGCGCCAGCAAGATATCCCCGGACTGCCCGAACGCTTGCACCTGCTTGGAGAAAACCTCCTGAAAACTGTAGTCGTTTGCTACCGCTGTCAAAATTGACGTGTCCGTAGTTAATGCCATCGCAGGCAAAGGTAAGCGTTCCCGTTCAAATCGTCCGACTAATTCGGCTGCAAAATGCTGGCAATCGGCTGCCGAACCACCGTTACCGCAGGCAAGTATTTTGTTACCGTTAGACAGTGCTGAAAACATGAGTTCCACCGCTTGAGCAATTGGCGTTGCTAATTCGGAGGCGGCTTGTATTTTTAATTCGGCACTTTCATGGAAGTGCGCAAGTATGCGTTGATTTGTCATAGTGAGCAGATTATACGGCAGCCTGAAGTCGGCTACGCAACTATCACATTTTGCAACCAATTGATGATACCGGCATCAATTGTGACCAAGTCAAACCGGCAAGCCGGTTGATTATTTTTCTGCAGCAGGTACATTTGCGCAGCATGCACCATGCGCCTTTGTTTCGCTTGCGTGACACTGGCAATGGCGCCGCCAAATTGCATGGAATTACGGCGGCGCACTTCTACAAATACCAGTGTTTTTCTATCCAGCATCACCAGATCAATTTCTCCGCCTTTGCATAGAAAATTCTTTTCTACGAGCGTCAGCCCTGCATTTTCCAGAAAAGTCAAAGCCATCGCTTCGCCTTCGTCACCACTGCGTCGACGACTGGTCCGCCGGTCGTCTGCCGTTGTTACGGGCGTTCGTTCATGTCGCATTGTCGTACAATCTTATTTTGATTAAATTGAGAACGGACTCGCATGACCTCTTCAGAATCCGTACCTTTCATCAGCACCTCGATCGCGGATGCTGTGGCCAGACAAAATTACCCTGCTGGCACATTATATGTAGTTGCAACACCAATAGGAAATATCGCCGATATTTCCTTGCGAGCCTTGCATTTACTCGGCATCGTTGACGCCATCGCCTGTGAAGACACACGCAACACCTCGCAATTGCTATCGCGATATGGCGTTGATAAGCCGCTCATTGCGGCACATCAGCACAACGAACGCGAAGTCGCAGAAAAGATACTTGCACGCCTTCAGACTGGCGAGCGCATCGCGCTGGTTTCTGATGCGGGAACGCCTGGCGTGTCCGATCCGGGCGCCAAAATTGTCGACGTGATTAAACTTGCCGGACTGCCTGTTACGCCGCTGCCTGGCGCCTCCGCCGCGATCAGTGCCCTGTCTGCCAGCGGACTGATACAAGATCGGTTTTATTTTGTTGGATTTTTACCTGCAAAAGCTGGTCAGAGAGATTCGACGTTACGAGACTTGCTCCATATTCAAGCAACATTGATTTTTTATGAAGCACCACACCGCATCGGAGACATGATTCAGGCTTTACTCGATGTGTTTGGCGATGACCGGCGTATCGTTCTGGCACGAGAAGTCAGCAAATTGTTTGAGGAAATACACCGCTGTCCGTTACGCGAAGCACCCGCCTGGCTGGCTGCTGATGAACACCGGGAAAAAGGAGAATATGTCGTCCTGATCGATGCTGCACCGGCAGCAGAAGATGCGACAGAGCAAGAATCAAGAAGGGTTCTCAGCATTTTGCTGGAAGAATGTTCTGTCAAACAGGCGGCATCGCTAGCCGCACAGATTACCGGGTTCAAGAAGAACGCGCTATACCAGCTGGCTCTGGAGATGAAAAATTCCGCTTAGGCAAATATCAGCGCTGCACAACCAGGGGGCGCCCAACACCAAGGTTGGCGGCTTGATTTAAAGCCGATAACGCCTCCGAACGACTGCTGAACGGGCCACTGATCAATCGATACAAATTGCCTTGCTGCACAATATCAAATCCTGGTAAAAGGCTTTCTGCCCGGTTTTTCAAATGTGTCATGATGGATTCGGCGTTCGCGCGGATCGCATAGGCGCCGAACTGCAGATAATAGCCAGATGCGGATTCTGTTCGCGCTTCCAATTTTTCGACAGATTTATTTTCTTGCGATGCCAATAAATCTTCGATCGTCATCTGATCCGGTGCATTTTCTTTCACGTCAACGCCCTGCTTGTTCGATGCCGGATTGGCAGGAGCATTGACAGCAACAGCAGCAACCGGACTGGCGACCTGATTTTTTCTGTTCTCAGCCATACGCTCTATATCTGCGGGTAACAGGCGTTCTACTTCCAATTGACTGCTCCCCCGCCCTAATAGCCCCAGTTTTAATGCGGCGGTATACGACAGATCAATAATCCTGCTCGAATGGAATGGGCCGCGATCATTAATGCGCACAATGATTTGTTTTCCATTTTCGAGATTCGTGACACGAGCATAGGATGGGATTGGCAGAGTGGGATGTGCTGCAGTGATTTTGTACATGTCGTACAACTCACCAGATGAAGTTTTTTGTCCGTGAAATTTTTTGCCGTACCAGCTTCCAATTCCACGTTGCACAAATGGAGTCGTATTATCTGCAATCGGCGTATAAGTTTTCCCAAATACAACGTAGGGTTTGTTTCCTGAACGTGAGAAGTCTTCAACGACAGGAATTGGGTCAACGGTAAATTCCAATCCTTCTGGTGGGTTATCTCCGGGGCCATCGTCTTTGTAATACGCCCCTCGCCCTGAATTTGCTTTCGGTAATTGCGCCGACGATTTTACCGATGTTCCCGACTCTGACTTATTGGCGATGACTAATGGTCGCTTAGGAGCACTCCCGCATGCGACCAGCAGTGCAGCAAGCAATCCCGCTGCCACTAAACGCATATTTTTCAGAATCGATATTTCGCTATTCATGTTTGCACCAGTTTTCTATTCCGTTGCACACTCATCATGATACCCAATCCCATGCCCAGCGTGACTAACGCCGTTCCGCCGTAACTCATGAACGGTAATGGTACACCCACAACTGGCAGAATTCCGCTCACCATTCCCATGTTCACAAAGGCATAGGTGAAGAATATCATGGTCACAGAACCAGCCATCAACCGGGCAAACATTGTCGGAGCGTTTGCGGCGATCATCAGACAACGCACGATCAATAGGAAATACAGGGTGACCAATACCATATTGCCGATAAACCCAAACTCCTCGGAGAACACCGCAAATATAAAGTCGGTTGTTCTCTCGGGAATAAATTCAAGGTGGGCCTGTGTTCCTTTCAACCAGCCTTTCCCGTGCAAACCGCCTGAACCGACGGCTATGGTCGACTGAATAATGTGAAATCCTTTGCCCAGCGGATCACGATTAGGATCAAGCATGGTCAGAACACGATCCCGCTGGAAATCATGCAACATTGGCCAGACAACGGTAGGAATTGTAACTAGCGCACCAACCACCAGCGAAACGATGAGCTTCCAGGATAAGCCTGCCAAAAAAACCACGGCGAATCCGGCAGCAATAACCAATGTAGCCGTGCCAAGGTCTGGCTGTCTAGCGATCAATCCGACTGGTAACGCAAGTATGACGGCAGCAATCGCAAAATCTCTGAGCCTTAAAGCACCTTCTCTTTGTTGAAAATACCATGCGAGCATGAGCGGCGTAGCAATTTTCATCATTTCTGACGGTTGAATGACGACGCCCACGTTTAACCAGCGACGGGCACCTTTCTTCACCATTCCGAACGCAGCAACAGCAAGTAATAATGCGATGCCAAAGCTGTAAATCGGTATTGCAAATCTCATCAAGGTTTGCGGGGGAATGTTTGCAGCGATCCACATGACCACAAATGAAACGAGAATATTGCGCAATTGATCTTCGACGCGACCAGGAAAATCGATCCCCGCAGAATACAAGGTGACGATTCCGATCGACATAATCAAAAAAATAAGTATGGCCAACGCGGCGTCGAAAACCATGATGTGTGACCGGATGAGTTGCCAGCTAAAACCGTGGTTCTGCATGTTTAGTCCTTGTTTCCAGACGTTTGCTCTTCTGTTTTCAGCTCACCGGCTGGAAGCGTATTCGATTTGACTTCGGATACTGCGCCAGTCACTTCCGTTTTCGCTAACGTTTTTTTGTCGACAGGATCCGGGCGTTTCCCGAGCAGATAATAATCAAGTGCCTTGCGCGCAATAGGTGCAGCGAATTCAGCGCCAAAACCGACGTTTTCGACAACCAGTGCAAGCGCAATTTTAGGTTTGTCTGCCGGTGCAAAAGCAATGTACAAGGCGTTGTCGCGGTGTTTTTCCAATGTATGCTTCGCATCGTATTTTGCACCATTCAGACTGACAACCTGCGCAGTTCCCGTTTTCCCGCCAGAAACATATTCAGCCCCCGAAAACACGCGCAAGCCCGTACCGCCGGCGACGGTCGTAACGCCCACCATCGCGTTTTTGATGACGTCGATATTTTCCTGTTTCAACGGAATCCGATAACTTTCCTTTTGTACCGTCAGTGTCCTTTGGTGCGTTTGCGGATCTTCAGTCATTTTGACCAAATGCGGTTTCATCACAATACCGTTGTTTGCCAGCGTTGCCATCGCGTGCGCCATCTGCAAGGGCGTGAAGGAATTGTAGCCCTGCCCGATACCTAAAGAAATCGTCTCACCTGCATACCATTTTTGCTGTGCCAACTTTTTGTAAGCAGCCCGTTTCCACGCGGTTGACGGCAAAACACCTTGTTTCTCATGCTCCAGATCAATTCCGGTTTTCTGCCCGAAACCAAACGGCTTCATGAAATCGTAAATCGTATCAACGCCGAGATCATTCGCCAGCATGTAGTAATAGGTATCGCAAGAAACGACGATGGACCGAAACATATCTACCGTTCCATGCCCGCCAGGCTTATCGTCATTAAATCTGTGGCCACCGAACATGAAAAAACCCTGATCGACGAATGCTTGCTGCGGTGTTCGCTTACCTAACTCCAGCGCGGCAAGTGCCATGTATGGTTTATAGGTTGATCCAGGCGAATAAGTGCCCGACAAAGGACGATTCAGTAGTGGCCGGTCTTCCGATGTGTTCAACTCTGTCCAATTTTGCTGGTCTATCCCTTCGACGAACAAATTGGGGTCATATGTAGGCTTGGATACAAATGCCAGCACATCGCCGGTGGCAGGCTCAATCGCTACCAAGGCACCCCGGTGATCTCCGAAGGCCTCTTCAATGACTTTTTGCAATTCAATGTCGACTGACAAAATCAGATTTTTCCCCGAAGTCGGCGCCGAGCGTGACAATGTCCTTACCGCGCGGCCACCGGCGGAAACTTCGACTTCTTCGAACCCGGTGTTCCCGTGCAATATCTTTTCATAGCTTTTTTCCAGCCCTTCTTTTCCAATATAGTCGGTACCGTTATAGTTGGAAGAGTCTTCCATATCGTCAATGGCGTCGGCGTCTTTCTGGCTGATACGTCCGATATATCCGATCACATGCGAAGCAACGTCACCCTGGGGATATTGCCTGAACAAACGCGCCTTGATATCGACCCCGGGAAAACGAAAACGTTGTGCCGTAAACCGGGCAACTTCCTCATCGCTGAGACGAGTACGAATAGGCAAGCTCTCGAAATTTTTCGAATCTTCCAATAACTTTCGAAATCGCTTCCTGTGTTTCGGCTGAATATCAACCAGTTGTCCCAGTTCATCAATCAAAACATCCATATCCTCACGAATTTTTGATGGGGTGATTTCCAGCGTATAGGCGGAATAATTTCGCGCCAGAATGACACCGTTGCGATCCATAATCAACCCGCGATTAGGGACAACGGGAACAATATCAATACGATTTTCGTCGGCAAGAAGCACATAATCTTTGTGCTTGATAATCTGCAGCCACACAAAACGTGCGATCAATGCCGAAAAGCACAGGAACACAAATGCGCCGATAAACAGTAAGCGCATACGGAAATAATGCAGTTCACGTTCCGTGTTTTTTAGTTCATTCATTGTCTTAAGAGAAGCTTACAGCAACGCCGGTTGTGGTCCAGCGATCAGATAGGGCGCGTATCGTCTTTATCGACAGCACGTCGTTGCGGTGCGAGCAAAAGAAAAGTTGCTACCGGCCAAAGTAAAGTTGTTACCAGACTGACGGAAAAATACCACCAGCCAGGAAAATGCGCATCAGGAGCCACCAACAGACGAACAGCAATCTGAACACATTGAACAAACAGAAACAGAGGAAAGACATGTAATGACTGAGCAAGCGGGCTAAACCACAAAACACGGCGATGGATCGTGATCGCGAAATAGGATAACAAGGTATATGCGAGCGCATTTTCGCCAAGATGTATCGCATCGTGCACATCCATCAGCAATCCCATCGCAAAAGCGACACCGATTCCGACTTTACGCGGTTGATGAATACTCCAGAACACCAACACCAAAGCGACGAAGTCCGGCACGCCGATCAACCCGCCCCAAGGCAAAAAATTCAGTAAAAAAGCAAGCGCAAAGCTGACCGCGATAAACAGCGAGCTCACGGGCAGCAAAATGTAATGCGGGCTATTCATCGTGCGTGCTCCTTGACTTGATTTTGCGCAGGCGCCGGTGCTTCGGTTTTAACAGAATCGGTTTTGGGTTCTGCTACAGGCAAAGAAAAATCGCGCGTCACTTTGCGATTCAACTTTTCCTTCTTCGCACGAACATCTTCGTTATCGGGACGCGGTAAATTATTCTCAGGTATCTGCAATATCAGCAATTGTTTATTGCGATCTATCCCTGCGATCGGAGTGCACAATATGCTTTCAAACGTGGTCGTTGCCTTATTTTCGACCTGCATCACTTTGGCGACGGCCAAACCTGCTGGATAAACGCCATCAATACCCGAGGTCACGAGCTGATCACCATTCTGTACATCGGCGTTTGACGTAAGGCGCATATCCAGAAAGCTCGACTGTCCGCGACCATACGCAACGCTACGTAAACCGTTCCGTACAATTTGCACCGGAATCGCCTGATTTTTGTCCGTCAGCAAGGTCACTTCAGCCGTCAAAGGAAATACTCGCGTTACTTGCCCAACCACACCTTGATCGTCAATAACAGGCTGGCTAAGTGCGACACCTTGATGCGCACCACGGTCAATGATGACCTTGCGCGTAGATGGATCTCTTGCGTCATATAAGATTTCAGCAAGTATCGATTTAACTGGCAGGCGCTCGCGTGCATCCAGCAATTTACGCAAATGCGCATTTTCCGCCATCAGCTGTGATGTCTGCTGAAGCGTATCGGCATTGCTCGTTTGCTGCCGCTTGAGTTTTGCATTTTCCTGCTCAAGTGTATTGATCGCAACAAAATAGCCCGAAAGACGAACGACTGCGTCGCGCGGCATTACTGCAGCCATCTGTATTGGATACAGCACGGTACCTAAAATCTGACGGGCCAACGTTAGCGATTCAAGTCTGGAGTCAATCACCAACAAAAAAATCGCCAAAATGGCAAAAAACACCACTCTGGCACGTGCAGAAGCACCTTGCTTGAAGAGGGGTGGCGGACTGTATTCCATACGTTTTCAGTGACTATCTGCAACCAACTCGAATATTTTGAATGCTACGCCATCTGGCTTAACAACTCTCGAAAAACAAAAAGCCGACAATGCAAAAGCCGGCTTTACCGCTACGAAGACCTGGGCAATATCGCCAACACGGCATTTCTCGCAGCAGATCATTCTCCGTTTATTATTCGTATGAGAATATCGATCCCAGTTTATCCATGCGCTCCAGCGCCATACCGGAGCCACGCACAACACAAGTTAAAGGATCTTCGGCAACGATCACCGGCAGTCCTGTTTCTTCCATCAGCAATCGATCCAGATCACGCAACAATGCGCCACCACCGGTCAGCATCATGCCTTTTTCGGCAATATCAGCGCCAAGTTCAGGTGGTGTCTGTTCAAGCGCATTTTTTACTGCAGAAACAATGTTGTTGAGTGGATCAGTTAAGGCTTCGAGGATTTCATTACTGGAGATCGTAAAGGAACGAGGAATACCTTCTGACAAATTACGTCCCTTGACTTCCATTTCCTTCACTTCTGAGCCAGGGAAGGCAGAACCGATTGCTTTCTTGATCGCTTCTGCGGTTTGCTCGCCGATCAACATGCCATAGTTGCGACGAATGTAATTGACAATCGCTTCATCGAATTTATCGCCGCCAACGCGCACTGAACCTTTGTAAACCATGCCGCCCAACGAAATAATGCCGACTTCGGTCGTTCCGCCACCAATGTCAACGACCATAGAGCCCGTTGCCTCGGAAACCGGCAGACCAGCACCGATGGCGGCAGCCATTGGTTCTTCAATCAAATACACTTGCGATGCGCCAGCGCCTAAGGCAGACTCGCGAATCGCGCGACGTTCAACCTGAGTGGAGCCGCAAGGTACGCAAATGATAATGCGTGGTGACGGCTTGAAAAATTTCGTGTCGTGCACCATGCGAATGAATTGCTTGAGCATTTGCTCAGTAACGGTAAAGTCGGCAATCACGCCATCTTTCATCGGGCGAATCGCTTCGATATTGCCCGGTACCTTGCCCAGCATTTGCTTGGCTTCTTTACCTACGGCCTGAATTGTTTTTTTACCGTTCGGCCCTCCCTCCTGACGAATTGCCACGACGGACGGCTCATCCAGAACAATGCCTTGGCTACGCACGTAAATCAGTGTATTTGCGGTTCCCAGATCAATGGCCAGATCATTCGAAAAATAACTACGTAAAAAACCAAACATGTATTGTCCTGTATTTAACTATTGGTATGCCGAGCGCTATTGCAAACAGCACCCAACAAAGAAATTTTTTGAACCCATCCAGATTGCCTGGATTTTGGCGCTTCAATCCCGCATCCAAGCCAGATAAGGGATTTAGCAAGCCATTTAGGGCATGAACCCATCATTCTACCTTATAATCTGTGTAAATTTCTTCGATACCAATACCTAAAAATATGGTGTCGAATTTTGTATTTTTTGACACTCTTTTGCCCGGCCTAGCGCCTATCAACTATGTCACTGACACTTGCCGACGTTAAGAGGATTGCCAATTTGGCAAAACTCGATATTTCAGAATCCGAAGCCAATTCAACTCTCGACAAATTGAATGGTATTTTCTCATTGGTTGAGCAACTCAAAGCTGTCGATACAACTGACGTTGCTCCACTTAGCCACCCTATTGCGGCGCTCTTGCCCGAATTGTCTTTGCGTCTACGCGAAGACGTGGTCAGCGAAGTCAATCGGCGAGAAGACTACCAGCAACCGGCGCCTGCAACACAAGATGGGCTGTATCTTGTACCCAAGGTCATCGAATAAGTTCTGAGAATACTTTATGCACACCAAGACACTTTCACAATTATCTGCAATGCTTCATAGCAGACAAGTTTCCGCTACCGAACTCGCACAACATTATTTAGCCCGTATTTCGGCGAGCAATCTGAATGCCTTTCTGCATGTGGATCCGGCACTCACTCTGGAACAAGCTTCAGTTGCCGATGCCAGACTGGCAAATGGCGATACCACCGCCCTGACCGGTATCCCTATTGCACATAAAGACATTTTCGTTACGCGTAACTGGCGTTCAACAGCGGGCTCTCGCATGCTGGAAAACTATGTCAGCCCTTTTGATGCACAAGTCGTTGATTTGCTGAAGCAAGCTGGCATGGTCACGCTGGGTAAATTAAACTGCGACGAATTTGCTATGGGCTCGTCCAACGAGAATTCCTATTTCGGCCCTGTAAAAAATCCCTGGGATAACAGCGCCGTTCCAGGAGGATCGTCCGGTGGTTCTGCAGCCGCAATTGCGGCACGTTTAGCGCCCGCCGCAACAGCGACTGACACCGGCGGATCGATTCGCCAGCCAGCATCTTTTTGTGGCGTAACTGGCATCAAACCGACGTATGGCAGCGTTTCGCGCTATGGCATGATTGCCTTTGCATCATCACTGGATCAAGGCGGACCAATTGCGCAAACAGCGGAAGATTGCGGTTTGCTTTTGAACGCAATGACCGGATTCGACGCAAAGGATTCCACTTCGCTGGAACGTCAATCAGAAAATTTCAACCGCGACTTGAATAAGTCGCTACAAGGTCTTCGCATCGGCGTGCCTAAGGAATTTTTTAGCGAAGGATTGGCCAGCGACGTGGAGCAGGCCGTCCGCGCGGCATTGGCAGAATATGAAAAGCTCGGTGCCAAGCTGATCGACATCTCCTTGCCGAAAACAGAATTGTCCATCCCGGTGTATTACGTCATTGCGCCTGCAGAAGCCTCATCAAACCTCAGTCGTTTTGACGGTGTGCGTTACGGACACCGTGCGGCGGATTATAAAGACCTGAATGACATGTATCGTAAATCCCGTTCCGAAGGTTTCGGTGCAGAGGTCAAGCGACGCATTCTGGTCGGCGCCTATGTACTCTCGCACGGTTATTACGATGCCTATTATTTGCAGGCACAAAAAATCCGCCGTCTGATCGCACAAGATTTTGCTGCCGCATTCCAACAATGCGACGTTATCATGGGACCAGTCGCACCGACAGTCGCATGGGATTTAGGCGCAAAAGCGGACGACCCGGTTGCCAACTACCTGGCAGATATTTTTACTTTGTCCACCAGCCTGGCCGGACTGCCTGGCATGTCTATACCTTGCGGTTTTGGACAAGGAGAAAAAAATGCGCGACGTCCGGTTGGCCTGCAATTGATCGGCAATTATTTTGATGAGGCTCGGCTATTAAATATCGCGCATCAGTATCAACTCGCAACCGACTGGCATACACGCGCTCCGGAATGAAATTGAGATACGTCCTGCTTATTGCGTTGACTTCGCTGACACAAGCCGTGTCTGCGCAAGACCTCAACCTGAAACTTCAATGTACGCAAAACTCATTAGAAGATGGCAATGGTGAGCGACTGATTTATGCGGATCAGGCTCGCATTGCATTGAGTGGTGAGCTGATCAAAGAATTTCAGTGGGAATCCTCATTGTTTCGCACAACGCATGGCAATGAATGCAGCATCGATATGGACGATGGTTTGCAGGCGGAGAAGACGGAAAAAGGCTGGCGTATCACTCTGAAGGATGCCGTAGCGGCGCGGACCAAGCGCGGATACGACTTTGACCGTGGCTATCAGTGCAGCATTCGGCTCGAACCAGAGGGGGATGAACTACACATTAAGCCGACCTGTCCGGCAATGTGTGGTTCACGTATGAATTTTTCTGCACTGACGGTCAATGTCAAGACCGGCAGTTGCCATTATGATGATCAATAATAATGAATGTAGCGTGATGTCGGCTCGTGCCTGACAGACGTGACACGAACAACAAGGAACTACTATGCAATGGGAAGTCGTTATCGGTTTTGAGACCCACGCACAGCTCAAGACACAATCGAAAATTTTCAGCGGCTCAGCGACGCAGTTCGGCGCCGAGCCCAATACGCAAGCCAGCCCGGTTGACCTGGCACTACCTGGCGTACTCCCTGTTCTGAATAAGGGCGCGGTAGAAAAAGCGATTCAATTCGGACTCGCCGTCGGCGCGACGATTGCGCCTGAATCGATCTTTGCACGTAAAAATTATTTCTATCCTGATCTCCCCAAAGGTTACCAGATCAGTCAGTTTGAAATCCCGGTAGTACAAGGCGGACATGTCTCCTGCGTCGTCGAAAAAGACGGTAAATCAGAAGTAAAGGTCATCGAACTGACGCGTGCACATCTGGAAGAAGATGCAGGTAAATCTCTGCACGAAGATTATCAGGGAATGACGGGGATTGACTTGAATCGCGCAGGGACACCTCTGCTCGAAATCGTCACAGAACCCGTCATGCGTAGCGCTGCCGAAGCCGTCGCCTACGCAAAAGCCTTGCATTCCCTCGTGATGTGGCTAGATATCTGCGATGGCAATATGCAGGAAGGCTCTTTCCGTTGCGATGCGAATGTTTCAGTACGACCAGTCGGGCAAAAAGAATTTGGTACACGTTGCGAAATCAAGAACCTGAACTCATTCCGCTTCCTTGAAGAAGCGATCAATATTGAAGTACGTCGCCAGATTGACTTGATCGAAGACGGTGGAACCGTTGTTCAGGAAACGCGCCTGTATGACCCTGACCGCAAGGAAACGCGATCCATGCGCAGCAAGGAAGATTCTCAGGATTATCGCTACTTCCCGGACCCAGATTTACCACCACTGAAGATCAGTCGCGAATGGGTAGAGCAGGTACGCGCAACCATGCCAGAGCTGCCGTCGGCAATGCGTCAGAGGTTTATTGAGCAATTCGGCTTACCGGAATACGATGCCACCATCCTCACCCAGTCAAAAGGTATGGCGACATATTTTGAAGCCGTCGTGCACGCCGCCGGCGCCTCGCAGGCAAAACCTGCTGCGAACATGATGATGGGCGATGTGGCCTCAACACTCAATCGCGAAGGTGTCGACATCAGTGCAATCCCGGTCAACGCCACACAGCTCGCTGTACTATTGCAGCG
>JAGWUK010000606.1 GCA_028868455.1 Burkholderiales bacterium
TTTCAGCCGCGACGCGACAATCCCGATGACGCCCTGATGCCAGCTTTCATCAAACACGGTGATGGTATTGCTGGCCTGCGGCAGAAAGTCGTCCAGATGCAGCAGAGCCACATCCTGCATTTCACGCTCTATGTCTTTGCGGTCGGCATTAATGGCATTCAGCTCCTGCGCAATCTGCCAGGCGCGGCCCTGATCGTCGGTTGTCAGGCATTCTATGCCCAGCGCCATATCGGCCAAACGGCCGGCGGCGTTCAGACGTGGGCCAAGCGCAAAGCCGAGGTCAAACGGGCCAGCATTATGCGGCTCACGCCCCGCCACGCGGAACAGGGCGGCAATTCCGGCACACATGCGACCGGCACGCATGCGCTTCAGCCCCTGGGCGACCAGAATGCGATTATTGGCGTCGAGTTTCACGACGTCGGCAACGGTGCCCAGTGCAACCAGATCCAGCAAGGTATCCAGCTTGGGCTGATTTTGCTGATCAAACACGCCACGTTGCCGCAATTCGGCACGCAGCGCCAGCAAGACATAAAACATGACGCCGACGCCCGCCAGATTTTTACTTGGAAAACCGCAGCCAGGTTGATTCGGATTCACGATTACGGCGGCATCCGGTAGCGTATCGCCGGGCAAGTGATGATCGGTCACGACCACGGCAATACCTTGCGCGTTGGCAGCGGCCACACCGTCCACGCTGGCGATGCCGTTGTCCACGGTGACGATGACGTCGGGTGCTTTCTCCCTGATTGTCAGCGCGACGATTTCGGGCGTCAGGCCATAGCCGTATTCAAATCGGTTCGGAACGATGTAATCGACTGTCGCACCCAGCATGCGCAAACCGCGCAAGCCAACGGCGCACGCGGTCGCGCCATCGCAATCGTAATCGGCGACGATGACCAGCTTTTTGCGGGTGGCAATTGCATCCGCCAGAAAAACCGCCGCAGCGTGAATATGCAGCAGACCTGCCGGTGCCTGCAAGGCCGCCAGTTCGGTATTCATGTCTTGCTGGTTGAACACGCCGCGCGCTGCAAACAGGCGCGCCAGCACAGGATGCATGCCGCTTTGTCGCAGCATCTCTGCTTCGCGGAACGGGTAAGGGCGGGTACTGATACGTGTCATGGCGTCGTGATCGTGAACAAATGATGCAATGAAGGTTTGATCCAGAATTTTCGCAGCGCCCACGGCGTAACGACAAAGCGGGCGAGCTTGCGCGCATCGCTGATGGTCAGCGTCAGTTGATGGAGGTGCTTGTCGCGTAGCGCTTGCAAAGCCGGGGCAAACCAGTCTTGTTCAAGTTGCTGCATCTGCTCCAGCCAGATCGCCCAGTCGCCGTTGATGCTGGCTTCGGTGAGTTGCGTCAGCAGGACAATCTGGTGTGCCGGCGTTTGCTGCCGGTGCTGCGCCATGCTGGCGCTGCGGCCGATAGACAGCTGTGTATCCAGATATCCGCCGGCACCACCAGAAAGCCAGACAGAATTGACTGGTTTGGCGCCGCGCATCGCACGTTCTTCATTGATGTCATGGGCAAACCACAGCATCTGGATTTCGTTTTGCAGCTTGCGCCAGGCACGTTCATGTTGCCCTTGCGGCATCCAGATGTCGATATTATGGCCGCAAGCCGCGTCGGCGGTCGCTGTCGATAAATCCGCCCAGTCGTCATTGCGTAAAAACCAGGTATAGGCATCGCCATAACGCAATTCCATTCCCAGTTCTGTACAAGTGGATTGGGCGATGGAGAACAAAGTACGGGCTTCGGCGTCATCCAGCTCCAGGCGGCGCTGATCGGTCAGAACCAGATGGTCGCGGGCGATATGGATGTGTACCGCTTGCATGGTGAACCAGTAGCCGGTTTTGGGCGCCATGCCGTATTCACGCATTTTGTTCCAGGTGTCAGACGGGCTATTGGCGCGGCTTTCCGGAGGAAATTGGCCTGCAAGCCAGTATTCATGCGCGGATGCTCTGGCGAAATCGTCAATGATCTGGACTTGCGGTTTGCCTGCTGCGGCGATCAGACGTGCCAGCGCAGGCGTCTGCAATTGTCGCAGTAAATCTTTTTCCAGCCCCGCTGGCGGAATTCCAAAGGGCAATATCAATTCAAAATTTTTCATAGCACGCCATTGTAGGGCAATTGTTGTGGCAAACTGCTGGCTGCCTTAATTCTATGAATGTTCAATGCAGTGAAAAACCTCTCTTTTGAATGGCTGGTCGGTTTGCGCTATACGCGCGCAGGGCGACGCAGCGGACGCAATAGTTTCATTTCATTTATTTCCCTGATTTCCATGCTCGGCATCGCGCTGGGTGTTGCGGCACTGATTATCGTGTTGTCGGTCATGAATGGCTTTCAGAAAGAAGTCCGCGATCGGATGTTGTCCGTGTTGGCCCATATCGAAGTGTTTGATGCCAGCGGCGCTTTACCCGACTGGCAAAAGACCGCGCTGGAAGTGAAGAAAAATCCTGCCGTACTGGGAACCGCACCGTACGTCGACGGTCAGGCCATGATCATTCGCGATGACGTGATGCGTGGCGTGATGTT
>JAGWUK010000607.1 GCA_028868455.1 Burkholderiales bacterium
CAAACGCAGTAGCATAGTCTGCATAAGAAATACGGCTGTTGCCTTCGTTATCAGTAATCAGGCTGTCAGTTCCAATGCGGAAATGTCCCTTGCGCTCACCCGGACCTATCATCGCGGCAGGGGCAAAGAACGTCCAGTCCAAATCAGTCGCATTACGCAAAATTGCCAAGGCATCTCGATGCGCTAAAGCCACCGCCTTATATGCTTCCGGGAAATTAGGCGTGTCAACCAATTGCAAATCCGGTGCAACAAACAAACTTCCTGCACCGCCGACAACCATCAGACGCTTAATCCCGGCGTTCCTTGCCGCCGCAATAAGTGCCGACATGACCTGCGATGAAGTTTCACTCGCATTCAAAGCCGGACCGTAGGCGCTAATCAGGACGTCGTGCCCACGCACGACCGTGCTCAAGGCCGCGACATCCAGAATGTCCGCAATAACCGACTGCGCACCCACTAATTCAGCAGGCAACTCGGCGCGACGGGTCAATGCAGTAATTTGATGCTGACGTTGCAGCGCCTGCTTTGCGATTTCTTTGCCAATATTGCCAGTGGCTCCTACAAATGCGATTTTCATGATGGTCCTTTTTGAGCTTCAAATTATATGTAACCAATGCGGATACATATTGAGTGATAAAAAATGGCGAGTGATTCGCCTTGCTGCCTACATCGATCAAACTATAAAAATACGCAAAACTGTTTAGTCAGGCGCACCAGCGAATGCCGCGCGCATCGTACAGCGATGAGTCGTGACATTGCTGCGATAGTTTTTCAAAAATTCTGTTTATTTCTTCAATTTAATTCCCTGCACAATATCGTGTACTGAAATACCCGCGATAACAGCTTCCATCGCGTTTTCCGCCTGATTAATCACGGTTTCCAATACGCCAGTAATGTTACGTCCCACGTCGCATGCGGGATTGGGTGCGCTGCTGTGCAACGCAAGAATACCAGGCTCATCAACTGCACGATAAATTTCCAGCAAACTGATCTGATCAGCGGCTTTCGCCAGTCTGGTTCCGCCCTGACTTCCCATAGTCGAAACAGTCAGCCCAGCCTTGTTCAACATACCCAGGATACGCCTGATCATTGCAGGGTTCGTATTAACGCTCCCTGCAATAAACGATGATGACTGCGGTTCGTCAAACATCGACAATAAAGTCAATATGTGAACGCCAACGGCAAAACGATGACTGGTATTCATGCAATTCCTAATATGTGTCCATCATAGACACATATAAATTTTGTCGCAAGTGTTTTATTGTCGGCATGAGTCAATGTCTATTTCACCTGAATAGTTGCCTCGTCAAACTGATGGGGATTTTTACCGCAGATTCCGCGATAAAACTGTTTTATTTCCTCCATATCTACACCAATATCCCCCGTCGGCTGGAACATTTGGCCAATGCCGCCCGACTTACGCGCAAAATCCAGATAGCCGAGCGCAATCGGTACGCCTGCGCCCTGAGCAATATAGTAGAAACCTGTTTTCCAGTGATTGACTTTGCCACGCGTCCCCTCCGGCGGAACAATCACTGTTAAGCGGCTATTGTGGTGAAAGGCATCGATCGTACTTTGTACCAGATTCCCGGAACGGCTGCGATCAACCGATATGCCTCCCAGCCAGCGCATGACACCCCCGATCACAGGAGGAAAAAGTGCAGCTTTGCCCATCCAGTACACACGCAGACGCAAAGCGAAACAAATCATCAGCGTAATAGGAAAATCCCAATTACTGGTGTGCGGCGCCGCGATCAGGACATATTTTTGCTCTGCCGGAGCCTGTCCTTCAATACGCCATCCCATCAAACGCAAAACCAGAACAGAAATCCAACGCATTACTGTGTTAATCAGGGGTGTTTCAAAAATTGTCAGATGCATGCCGTAAGTCTTTGATAATAAAAGAGAAACCTGCTTTCATTAAAAGCAGACGGCATTATAAAGAGGACTTGGACGCGACGGGAAAATAATTCTTCAAAGCACGTCAGAACAATGCACTCACTTGCGTTTTCTCAACGATTAATCCACGTGAGAATTTCATCCCATTGAAGCAGATCTTTTTCCACGCGCGATGGTGCAACATCCCATAATGTTGCACCGTGAGCCGCCAGTTGTATGTAATTCTGGGTGTCGCGTAAATATCCAAGTACGGGCAAACCCAGTTGAGTCACGTAATTTGTCAGTTGCTCTGCGGCTCGGCTACGGGCATTGACCCGCATGCCTAACACTCCCACTTCGCATTTTTCTTCGCGCTTCGCCAACTTGTTCAGAAATTCTTCAGTGGCGAGAATGTCAAAAATAGAAGGCTGCAAAGGAATCACGATTTTGTCGGCAATCTTTAAAACTGCATCCAGCTTCGTTCCTTTTAAACCTGCCGGCGTATCAAGCACGACATGAGTAGTTCCTTTGGGCACTTTAGCAACATGTCCGTCCGCAATTTCCCATGCTTGAATTGCGGGTAAATTTGCAGGTCGCAATCCCAGCCAGGTACGCGATGACTGTTGCACGTCGCTGTCCCCCAGCATGACCTGA
>JAGWUK010000608.1 GCA_028868455.1 Burkholderiales bacterium
ATGCTCTGCCAGGCTCTAATTCCTGCGTAGTGTGGGTTCCTTCTTCTAATCCAAGCAAAGCCTCCTCCAATTGGGGGGCAAGCTGCCCTGTTCCCATTTGCAGCGTAGCGGGACTTTCATGAAAAGTACTAATAATATCGTCGCCTTCAAGAGTCGCCAGGCGGTAATGCAAAGTGAGATAGGAGTCTGCTGTAACAACAGGAATTGCAGGAATAGACATAATTAAAAGAAAGCGTCGACAAATAAGCTAGTATTGTAAGCCAGCTTTATCAGACCATTTTCTATATTTAGATTTGGAGAAAATCAAATGGCAATTACGGACTGGCCGGAAGATCAACGTCCGCGCGAACGCTTAATTAAAGTCGGTGCCGCAGCACTATCTGACGCTGAACTATTGGCAGTTTTTTTACGCACTGGCGTGACCGGAAAAAGCGCCGTGGATCTTGGGCGAGAAATGATTCAGCATTTTGGGTCTTTAGCTGCCCTGTTTTCAGCAACAGTTCAGGAGTTTTCGAATATTCATGGACTCGGAAGTGCTAAATATGCGCAATTGCAAGCGGTATTGGAGTTAGCAAAGCGCGCAATTCATGAAGAACTGCAACAAAACTCTTCACTATCGTCACCTCAAGCAGTAAAAAACTATCTGCAACTTCTTATCGGTAATAAAGAATATGAATCGTTCGCCATATTATTCTTAGATACAAAAAATCGCTTAATTGCCTCAGAAGAATTATTCAGAGGAACGCTTAATCATGCCAGCGTTTATCCTCGCGAAGTAATCAAACAATCACTTTTGCATAACGCCGCGTCAATTATTATTGCGCACAATCACCCGTCTGGCACTTGCGACCCCAGCGACGCTGATATTAATTTAACTAACACGCTTAAACAGGCTCTCACATTAGTTGATATACGACTTCTGGACCATTTTATTATTGCCAGCCCCAAGGTTTTTTCGTTTGCAGAGCATGGCTTAATTTAAAAGCAGTTTAAATGTTAAATTTAAAAATAAGTTAAGACACAATTGTTTTTCGCAAGTCGTTGATAAATCTCATATTTTTGTTTATACTCTCTTTTTTTCCAATTTCGGAAACTATTAAGGAGTTAATCATGGCACGTGTCTGCCAAGTGACGGGGAAAGGGCCAATGGTTGGCAATAATGTTTCCCACGCTAACAACAAAACAAAACGTCGCTTTTTGCCAAATCTGCAAAATCGTCGCTTTTTCGTTGAATCAGAAAACCGTTGGGTTTCTCTGCGCTTGTCTAACGCTGGTCTGCGCGTCATTGACAAAGTCGGCATTGATGCCGTCTTGGCTGATCTGCGTGCTCGCGGCGAAAAAGTTTAAGCTAAATTATTGTTAGGAAAATATCATGGCTAAATCTGGTCGCGACAAAATCAAGCTGGAATCGACTGCTGGTACCGGTCACTTCTATACAACCTCCAAAAACAAGCGCACTATGCCTGAAAAAATGGAGATCATGAAGTTCGATCCAAAGGCACGCAAGCACGTCATTTATAAAGAAACCAAAATTAAGTAATTTGTTTTCTTTTAGCAAAAAGCCCTGTAAAAAATACAGGGCTTTTTACATTTGAAGCAATTGGTTATGGAACACGTGTCATTAAAAAAACGGCGCCTCAGCGCCGTTTAATTAATTAAGCATACGTTCTTAATCTTCTTGAGAAATCATGCAATGTCTTAACGCCTGATGCTTCTGCGCGCGTGCACCAATCCTGAAGCTGATGCACTAATTGTTCACGACTAACTGTCGAACGTTCCCAAATCAACCCCAAATCAACTCGCATTTCGTGCATCGTCGTCAATGCTGAACTATGAGCCAGCACTTCTAATAATTGCTGCTTTTGAGTAGCCGCTAATTTAGCAGGTTCACGCTGAAGTAATTTTTTTGCAGACTTAAGTATTCCAGCCTCAAAGTGCGTTTTTTCACGCAAATGTTCAATTTCCTCACTCCAAGCACGACGCAGTGACTTTGTATATTTGGCCATAACGTCGTATCGATTTGTGATTACCGCTTGCAGTGTGTCCACATCGATTGTGGGCTTATTTTTTTCAAATTTCGGTTCCGGTGCAATTTTTTTAACTTTGGCCAAACCCATTATTTCCATGGATCGGATATACAGCCAGCCAATATCAAACTCATACCATTTAGAAGACAACTTTGCTGAGGTTCCAAACGTATGATGATTGTTATGCAACTCTTCGCCACCAATTAAAATCCCGATCGGAAAAATATTCGTCGACGCGTCAACACAATCGTAATTCCGATATCCCCAATAATGACCGATCCCATTAATAATTCCGGCAGCTGTTACTGGAATCCACATCATCTGAACGGCCCAAACAGTAACACCTAATGCGCCAAACAGTAATACATCAATGATCAGCATTAACGCAACACCTTGCCAGCTAAAGCGCGTGTATAAGTTGCGTTCAATCCAGTCGTCTGGAGTGCCATGCCCATACTTTTGCATCGTTTCCAGATTTTTACTTTCAGCACGATATAATTCA
>JAGWUK010000609.1 GCA_028868455.1 Burkholderiales bacterium
TTTTTTAGTTTCAGCCTGCTCTGCTGCAACCGTTTTGTGTCCTTTGGACTTTGCCTGAGCATGATCTGGATAAAATATACCCAACGCTAAAAACAAGGCCAGTAACGTCGTTGTACTTTTGCGCGAAAATCGCGTTTTAATCTTTGTCACGATGGGAGCTTCCGTTAGTTTATTCATATGCTCTGTTTTCTTTCCGATGTATTGGATAATTCCCGAACCAAATCTGACGAATCCTCGGCCACTATGGAATGCAATTTCTTTTAACCCATTTAGCGGATGATCAATATCTCTGTCATTCGACCAATTCAGCCAAACGTCGGCACGACCTATCGTGCAATTAATCAGATTCATTTCTTGCTGCTGATCTAAAGGGAAAAATTGCACGCTAAGCAGTTTTTCTTTCGAAAAAACGACCTTTGCCGGAAATACGCATTCACCATTGGTACCATACAAAGAAACCATGACAGAATCATCTTTCGTCATATGGAAACCTTCTGGTACGCGAAGCGACATTCCCCCCATGGAGAAATCCTCAGTTTGGCAGACTACCGAATGGCCATTCGTCAAACGCAAGGTAGCATTTAAAACCGCCCTGACGCGATGTGTGCGGCGAACTTGTTTGGACTCCGTAGCAACAGCCAGTGTTGCGCCCAGAATGACCAGGTTATAAATGGTCCACAGCATATTTAGAATCACCGTGTCCAACTCGTAGGTATTCCACCAGATTGCTCGTCCAATACCAATAATGAATCCGATAATATTCAAAGCCAGCATCACTAGATAGGGCTTAGAAATACTCCAGTCAAAATGTTCTTCCTGAACCAAGCCACCTTTAGCAGTGACGTTAAACTTACCCAATTTAGGGTTAATCAATGCAACCAAAGTCGGCCGGAATATATACCAGGCCAGCGTTGCCTCATAGACTTCTGCCCAAAATGAATGCCGGTGAGCACCTTGAATACGGGAGTTGGTTAAGTTCGCATGTAATAAATGCGGCAGCGAATACGCAGCAATAGCCAATGCAGACGCTTTGATAATATGTACTTCAAAAAATAAGTATGAAATTGGCGCCAGTAAAAACACCATTCGCGGCAGGCCGTAAAAAAAATGCAACATGGCATTGCTGTAGCACAAACGCTGCCCAAACGATAATCCTTTTCCGAGCAATGGATTGTCCAGCCTGAAAATTTGTGCCATCCCGCGAGCCCAGCGGATACGCTGCCCAACGTGGGCCGACAGACTTTCCGTCGCTAGTCCAGCAGCTTGTGGTAACGCCAAATATGCCGTGTTGTAACCGCGTCGCTGCATTTTTAAAGCGGTATGTGCATCTTCAGTAACCGTTTCAATTGCAATTCCGCCAATTTCTTCAAGGCATTTGCGTCTTATTATCGCGCATGAACCGCAAAAGAAAGTAGCGTTCCAAAGGTCATTGCCATCCTGAATTAGTCCATAGAACAACTCACCCTCGTTTGGCACACTGCGAAAAGTATGTAAATTCCGCTCAAACGGATCCGGTGACAAAAAATGGTGGGGCGTCTGCACCATCGACAACTTGGGATCAACAAGAAACCAGCCCATGGTGTACTGCAAAAACGACCTCGTTGGCATGTGATCGCAATCGAAAATTGCAACGTACTCACCTGAGGTACGTTTCAGTGCCGCATTGATATTCCCTGCCTTTGCGTGAAAGTTATCCGCACGCGTGAAACACTGAACGCCAATTGATGCGGCGAATTCTGCAAATTCTGGTCGACGACCATCATCAAGAATAACAATATTCAACTTGTCTTTTGGCCAATCAATACCCATTGCAGCCATCACAGTGGGCTTCACCACACTCAAATCTTCATTATAGGTTGGGATGAAAAGATCAATGCTCGGCCAAGTAGCCGTGTCTGTTGGCATAATCACCGGCTTACGGCGCAATGGCCACGCTGTTTGCAAATATCCCAATAGCAAAACCAACCACGCGTACACTTCAGCCAAAATTAAAACCAGTGCGAAAAATGTATCAATGAAGCTTTCGGTGCCGATCGTGTAATGAATTCGCCAATAGATATATCGACTTGTCGCACTGACAGAAAACATGACCATCACTAATGAAATCAAGGTGCCTGTATAGCGTCGCAAATACAAAGCAGTCAGAAATATGATTGCCGAAAATAAGGTTTGTAGCGGTAACTCCAGAGGTATGCTGATACTTGACCAGTACAGAAAAACAGCAACGATTAAAGCGCATAAGCGCGGGATTTTATGATCCCAGCCCGGCCAATTGACCATCGCACGCCCCAGATCATTTAATCTTCCGTACAAATACCTCGAGTTAATTAAGGAGCGCATAATATTAATCGACCAATCCAAAGTGCTGCTGCAGCCAAACGGTTAAGGCTTGCATATCATGCGTAGCGGAGCAATATTGCGCATAATAAGAAACGGGAGTTTGACACGCCAACGCCTCACTGACAGCCTCATCCCGATGTATTGCTGTGGGAATAAATTTACCGCCAAGATTTTC
>JAGWUK010000610.1 GCA_028868455.1 Burkholderiales bacterium
CAAAACAAGCATAGACTTTAGCGACCCTTCGGCTGTCAAAGCATTGAATCAGGCGCTGCTGAAAGACAATTACGGAATCCGAGACTGGGATATGCCTGCGAATCATCTCTGTCCTCCGGTTCCTGGCCGCGCAGACTATCTGCACTACCTGGCCGACCTGCTAAAAACAAGCAACGGAAACAAAGCACCAAAACCGACGCACATCCATGTTCTGGATATCGGTACCGGAGCCAGTTGTATTTATCCATTGATCGGAGCCAGCGTCTATCGATGGCATTTCGTCGGCACGGACATTAATGCAGCTTCTTTATCGAATGCGCAGGCAATTCTTGACGCTAATCCGCAATTGGCTGCTTACATCTCATTGCGCCACCAATCGTCTGCCGACGCCATATTCCGCAATATTGTTGCGCTAAATGACTGGTTTGATCTTTGTATGTGCAACCCGCCATTTCATGCGTCGCCAGAAGCCGCAGCGGAAGGAAGCAGGCGCAAATGGGAAAATCTCGGCAAACCCGTTCTGGCGGAAACGGCAATGCCCGTCTTGAACTTCGGCGGATTGGATGCAGAGCTATGGTGCGATGGCGGTGAGCAGACGTTCATCATGCGCATGATCAAGGAAAGTGCCCAGATACCTGCCCAGTGTTTCTGGTTCACGACGTTGGTGTCCAAATCTGCCACATTGGATGCCATCTATGCCGGATTGAAACAAGTCGGCGTAAAGCAGCAAAAAACCATCACGATGCATCAGGGACAAAAACAGAGCCGTCTGGTTGCATGGACGTTTTTGACACCGGCACAACAGGCCGCCTGGGGCAAGTTAAGATGGCAGACATAAATCCGGCGATTTTTCTCCGTATGATCTATTTAACAATGATAACGATCAAACCTTGCGCAGCAACCGGAGATAATCCTACCTATGAGGCCTAGGCGTGGCTTACAATCTCGTGTTGCCGTGCAAGCCAAACCCGTTTGTCTGGCAACCTATGCTTCACGGGTTTTACTTTTATGCAAAATGTGTCAAGGATAACAATGAAACGTGTAGATGATTTCCGCCTGAAATTGGGCAAAGATGAGCTGGTACCGATCATGATAGGCGGGATGGGCGTCGATATTTCGACTGCAGCGCTGGCGCTGGAAGCCGCACGTCTGGGCGGTGTCGGCCATATTTCAGACGCGATGGTGCACGATGTTTCCGATCGCCGCTTTGACACAAGTTTCATCAAAGACAAGACGCGCCTGTATAAATACAATATCGACAACTCAGACAAAACCGATATCAAGTTCAATCTTGAACATCTGGCTGAAGCGACCAGACTACATGTCGGCAAGACGATGGAAGCCAAACAAGGCTCAGGCATGATTTTCGTCAACTGCATGGAAAAACTGACGATGAACGGCCCTCGCGAAACCTTGAAAGTCCGCCTGGAATCGTCGCTGGATGCCGGTATCGACGGCATCACGCTGAGCGCTGGTCTGCATTTGGGTTCATTTGCGTTGATGGAATCGCATCCGCGTTTTCGCGACGCCAAGTTGGGCATCATCGTTTCTTCGGTGCGCGCACTGCAATTATTCCTGCGCAAAAATGCCAAACTGAACCGTTTGCCCGACTATGTCGTGGTGGAAGGGCCGTTGGCGGGCGGCCATCTGGGATTCGGCCTCGATTGGGCGCAATATGACTTGCAAACCATCATTACCGAAATTGTTCAGTATCTCGAAAAAGAGCAACTCGCTATCCCGATTATTGCAGCCGGCGGTATTTTCACTGGCAGCGATGCCGTCTCCTTTCTGGAAAACGGCTCCTCTGGCGTGCAGGTCGCAACGCGCTTCACCGTAACGGAAGAATGCGGCTTGCCAGCCAAGGTCAAACAGGAATATTTCAAAGCCAGCGAAGACGACATCATCGTCAACACGATTTCACCGACGGGCTACCCGATGCGCATGCTGTCGAACACACCGGCAATTGGCGACGGCATCCGTCCTGGTTGCGAATCGTATGGCTATTTGCTGGATGGCAATGGCAACTGTGCTTACATCACGTCTTACAATCGCGAAGTCGCAGCGCATCCTGATGCGAAAAAAATCTCCGTCATGGATAAAACCTGTCTGTGTACCCATATGCGCAATTTCAATTGCTGGACTTGCGGTCAGACAACTTATCGTCTGAAAGATACCACGCGCAAATTGGCCGATGGCAGCTATCAACTTTTGACGGCCGAACATGTGTTCCGCGATTACCAGTTCAGCGTCGATCATCAGATTGCTTTACCGGATTAATGCCCTGAAATAAAACGGGCTGCTTGAGAAGCAACTCATCGTCACACAAGAAAAAACGTCTGCACGACCGTGAAAGTACGGAAAGGCAGACGTTTTTTTATGTCCAGACCAATCCCGATCGCCTGCATCAGGCAAGTGACTTTGCAGTGCGTTCTTTTGCACAGTGCGGCGAAGTTGTTGCTCTTTGGTGCGTGACGACGCGGCGCTGCACCAAAGAACACGCAGATTTTTAGCGT
>JAGWUK010000611.1 GCA_028868455.1 Burkholderiales bacterium
CGATCGCAATGCTGGTACGGCATCGGCGTAAGCGGTAGCAATGATGACGATGTCGGATGCGCCGACCGCTTGTGCTGCTGGCACTGCTGTGACTCTGGAATTGTTGCTGGCCAGTGCTTGCGCCTTGCTGATTTCACGTGAGGTGATGCGTATTTCATGTCCAGCTTTGGACAATTGTTTGACCAGAGCGGAGCTCATATTGCCGGCACCAACGATAGTAATTTTCATGATGTTTCCTTTTTTGTGTGAGATTTGCTTGATGCATCCATTGCTGGCAACGGCTGGCAATGTGCTTACTATATCGATGTTGTTATTCGAGACAAATGTCTTGTAGCATGACACTTTGTTCCAAATAACGAGACAATGGATAAATTTCAAGAAATGCAATCATTCGTCGCAGTGGTGGATGCTGGCAGTTTTGTGCGTGCCGCCGATACGCTCGACACATCGAAAGCGGCCGTGTCGCGCCACGTTGCCGACCTTGAGCAACGGCTTGGTGTACGCCTTTTGCACCGTACTACACGCAAGCTGTCGCTGACCGATGACGGTCAGAGCTTTTACCAGCACTGCACCGAAATCCTGGGTGCTATCGACGAAGCCGAGTGTGACTTGAGTTCTCGTAGTGCGGTCGCGAGCGGCTTATTGCGCATAAGTGTCCCGGTCACTTTCGGAATACTGCATCTTGCGCCGCTATGGGGCACATTTCTGGCGCAGAATCCGAAGGTGGCGCTGGACGTGGTGCTGTCTGACCGTCCGGTCGATCTGGTGGAGGATGGCTACGATCTGGCGCTGCGCATTTCAAGTACTCCGCATGCCACCCTGATCGGGCGCAAGTTGGCGACGACGCGCATGGTGCTGTGTGCTTCGCCCGAATATCTACAACGTCGTGGAATGCCGCAGCATCCGCGCGAGTTGGGATCTCACGATGTGATTGCCTACACTTATTGGTCGTCAAGGGATGAGTGGGTATTCGACGGGCCCGATGGCCGTATCACGGCCAAAACCCAGCCGCGCTTTCATACCAACAATGGTGACACCTGCCGCGCGGCCGCCTTGCAGCATCAGGGGATTATTTTGCAACCTGATTTTTTGGTCGGAGGCGATTTGCATGCAGGCACATTGCAGGAAATCATGCCGCACTATCAATCCATTGAACTCGGTATTTATGCCGTTTATGCATCAAGAAAGCAGCTGCCGCTCAAGCTGCGGCATATCGTCGATTTTCTGGCAGACTCGTTTCGCTCACCCGCCTGGAACGAATGACCGCTTTAAGCACGCAATCGGGTCCGTGCATCTGGAAAACTGCCAGTGCCATTGGATTGATTGTGTTGGTTGCAGTTCGAGATCTTTTTTGATTACCCCCGCCGCAAGAGCAAAGTGAGGAATGCCAAATTAACGAATTGCAAGCTGGTATTCAATTGTCGCTCACAGTTTTTCCAAAGGCGATGGCATTTCTCCAGCCAGGCAAAAGAGCGTTCCACCACCCACCGCTGGGGCATGACACTAAAGGTGTGGAGTTCATTGCGCTTGGCAACTTGTACGGACGCCCCCAGAATTTGATGTACACCTTCGCAAAAAAGGGCGCCCCGTATAACCGCCATCGATGAGCACGCTGGCAACCTTGCTCAAGGAATGCTTGTGCTGCTCAAACGCTTCCAGTGCTCCCTTTCTATCCGTGATGTCGGCTGTCGTCACCGCAATAGCATGGGGGAGTCCTTCTGTATCAACGGCAATATGGCGTTTAATGCCTGATATCTTCTTCCCCGCATCATAGCCTTTGTGCTGTGCCGTATCCGTGTTTTTGACGCTCTGGGCATCAACGATCAAAAAGGTGCTGCATTCGCTCCGACCATGTTTGATACGGGCCGCGCCAACCTGATTTTTTTAATGCCTGCTCCAGCAGGCTTAACTCACTTCCCAACGGCTTCTCTTTCCATTGCTTAAAGTACGTGTACACGGTACTTTTGGGAGGAAAATCGCTCGGTATCATGTCCCACTGGCAGCCGCTTTTTAACACGTACAATACTGCGCAAAACACATCATATAAATCCACTTTGCGCGGTTTGGTTTTTTTGCGTGCGCTCAGCAGAAGATCTTCTATCTTCGCAAACTGTTCTCGACTGATATCGCTTGGGTAGGTTTTTCTCATGCCCCAAGCTTACGCAATATTCTTTTTGTTTACAATAAGATCTCGAACAGGTTCTAAGAAAAATTGACTTCTGCAACTAACGCCATTAACACTATTAACGCCATCACTTACCGATGACCACGATAGCCAGGCGCATCGTCAGGAATTATTTTGCCCAGCTTTGCTGATAATGAAGGCGGTAATCATTGCCGGGATCAAACGTGTTTTTCGCTCCACCGTCGTAGGCAATATTCTGCGCAGTGACCAGATGCACCGGCGTTACGTAGCCACTGGGCTGAGCGCCAGAAAATGCACGATTCATCTCATCCACCAGTTGCCACGCGTGCAAAATCAAGGGCTCCGGCACGGTACCGGTTTGCAG
>JAGWUK010000612.1 GCA_028868455.1 Burkholderiales bacterium
TGTAACCGTCCAACGCCACCACATTTAAATATCAGTTAATTTGATGCACTCTCCAAATTGGATCAATTCATTTTGGAGAGCACAGCATGTCAAGAGTTAAGTCGGTCATCAGTCGCGCAGATTGGCTGGAACATGTCAGCACTTGGCGCACATCAGGATTAACGCAAGCAGCGTATTGTCGAGATCATCAATTAAATGCCACGACATTCAACGGCTGGATTTTACGTGGACGAGTGAATTCACCAGCAACCGTACCTTTGACCACGGTTCCAATTGCTATTGAGCCAGGCCCTGCGTCACCATCGGCGTTGTCGATCGTTTTGCAACACGGCTCAGGATGGCAACTTACGCTACCAATGGATGTGCGGATCACTTGGCTAGCGCAATTACTCAAAGAGTTAGCATGATCAGACCGGATCAAATTTATTGCGTGGTTGAACCAGTCGACATGCGCCGTGGCTTAGAAAGCTTATCGCAATGGATACAAACGAGTTTAGGGGCCACGCCATGCGATGGCACTGCCTACGCATTTAGCAATCGTTCTAAAACACGATTAAAACTGCTCATTTGGGATGGTACTGGTGTGTGGTGCTGTCAGCGCCGATTACACCGTGGCGCATTTATCTGGCCCAGTCACGATGATCGATGTTGGGTGATGACGCAAGCACAATGGGATTGGCTCATCAAAGGTGTCGATTGGCAGCGCTTAACCGTACAAGCACCAGCACACTGGCGGGTGTAGCCTTCACTGCCCTCAAAAAAAACAGCGGAGCACGATACTTTTTGTTGTAAACATGCGCGAGTCTAGGTAAACTTCTTCCATGGATCTCGCTACCACACTCGCGCAATTTAATCCCCATACCACGTCACCAGAACAGTTGGCGATGCAAGTTGCCGCTTGGGCAGAACAAGCGCAAAAGGATGCCATTAAAATCGCCCTGCACGATGCAGAAATGCATCGCAAAGACACTAAAATTGCGGCACTCACTTTAGAGTTGGCGTACCACAAGCGGATTAAATTCTGTAGCACCTCCGAAGCCTTCACAGCGCAGCAACGGGATTTATTCGATGAGACGCAAGAAACTGACCTTAATGCCATGCAGGCGGAACTAGAGCAACTCGCCTCAACCCCACGCGTAAAAAACAAACCTACCGGGCGCAAGCCATTGCCAGCAGCATTGCCACGTATTGAACATCGTCATGAACCCGAATCGTGTTCTTGTGGCGCTTGCGGTCAAGCATTGGTGCAGATTGGTGAGGACATCACCGAACAGCTTGATGTTGAACCGGCACGGTTCTTTGTGCAGCGGCATATTCGTCCACAGTATGCTTGTCGTCAATGTGAAACGATCACAGCAGCGGCGATTCCCCCGTCCATTATTGACGGCGGCTTAGCTACTCCTAGCTTACACGCTTGGGTAGTGATCCAGAAATATCAGGATCACTTGCCGCTGTATCGGATCGAACAAATCAGTGCTCGTCATGGCGTGGCGATTTCTAGATCCACCTTGGCAGAATGGATAGGCCGGATCGGCGTAGCGCTTCATCCATTAGCTGAGCGTTTGTCTGAATTACTGAGACAACGCCAGGTATTGCATGCGGATGAAACGCCCGTACCACAACTCGATCCTGGCAAAGGAAAAACCAAACGTGCTTATTTGTGGGCATACCGCAGCAATAGCTTGGAGTCCGGTGCGCCTATTGTGGTGTTTGAATTCCAGTCGGGTCGCAGTGGTTCGCACGCACAAAGTTTCCTGACCAATTGGCAGGGACATCTGATGGTGGATGATTACGGTGGGTATAAACATCTGTTTAAACAAGGCATCACCGAACTGGCTTGTCTGGCACATGCTCGCCGAAAATTCTTTGATCTGCACGCCGCCAATCAACATCCGGTAGCAGAAGAAGCATTGCAACGCATTGCGCAGCTATATCAACTTGAAAATGAGGCGGCAGGCTACTCCAGAGAAGAACGGCAACGATGGCGAGCTGAGCATGCCAAACCGCGTCTAGAAGCAATGCACCTTTGGTTACTGAATACACGCAAAACCAGCGCTGAAGGTAGTGCGCTGTCACGCGCCATCGACTACAGTTTAAAACGCTGGCCAGCTATCTTGCGTTATGCCGACAGCGGACATCTTCCCATCGACAATAACCCAATCGAGAATGCGATCAGGCCCATTGCCATCGGCAAGAAAAACTGGCTGTTCGCCGGTTCTGAGCGCGCCGGAAAACGTGCAGCGGCAATTCAAACTTTGTTGGCAACAGCCAAAGCGAACGGCATAGAGCCGTTCGCATGGCTGAAAGAAACCTTAGAAAAATTACCCACTTGCCCAAACAGCCGTATTGACGAACTTCTGCCGTTACTAACTTAACAGCAAATTGACAGCAAGAACAGGTGGTTGTGCCGTACGCTTACGCAGGAAATGGGCAGATGATTGCCTTACTGGCGTCTGATCGTGCGATGGTCAGGCGCGTGTACGCAAAGGCGATACAGTTGGGGGCGACTT
>JAGWUK010000030.1 GCA_028868455.1 Burkholderiales bacterium
AACGTCCGACACCTCACAAAACACCAACAGGAACCCACTATGATCGCCGTTATTTTTGAAGTGATACCACACAGCAGCCTGAAGCAGGATTATCTGGATATCGCCGCTTCACTGCTGCCGCTGCTGCAGCAGATGGATGGTTTTCTATCGATAGAACGCTTCCAGAGCCTCAGCAATCCCGACAAGCTGTTGTCGCTGTCATTCTGGCGCGATGAAGCCGCCGTCGCGCAATGGCGCAACACCGATGAACACCGGCTGGCGCAAGCACAGGGGCGTCAGCAGATTTTCCAGCATTATCGCCTGCGCATTGCTGACGTCAGCCGCGACTACGGTCTCAACGAACGCGAACAAGCCCCCGCCGACAGCCGCACACGTCACGGCGCATAAAGGCGCAAACACAACAACTTTATTGCTGGAGAAATGCCATGAGCACACTGGAAAACTATTTACAACAACACTTTCTGAACGCCGCACAATTTGCCAGCCACTGCGGTATCCGCGAGACACAATTACAGGACTGGATACAGCAACAGCTGATCCCCCGTCCTTCGTATGTGGTCACCGGCGACGGCCACATCGTCTCGGACGTGTTCGGCGCACTCGATGCCGCAGGCGCGACGCCGGGCGATTACTTTCATCCGGATATGGCAGTCTGGGTGGCGCGTGCGCAACGCTTGCTGAAAGACGACGATGCAGCGCAGGCCGGACAGGTAATGCAGCAAGAATTCGGCGCACAGTTTGGCGCAGCGCTGACGCAATTGCATCGCAGCACCTGGCAGTTGAACGATGGTGTCGCACACGATGCAGATATACAAGCGCGTACCGAGGCCGCGTGGTCGCATTTCCTCAAAGGCACGTTCGGCGTTTGTGTGGCGCATCCGGTTTCTGAAGCGGCGATTGCCCGCAAACTCGTCTTGCAGGAAAAACTGCGCAGCCTGACCGATGACGGCAACAAAACAAATTTCACGCGCGACGAAGCGCAGATCGTGCTGACAACCATCGCCGAATTCGATCAGGTCGCGATGGCATTTTCGCCGGCGGATTATGCACGCAGCAGCCGCAAACGTCTGATCGACGATATGCGGGCGCGCTTGCTGGTCGCAGCAGAACCAGGATAGTTTTGTTCAATACCTGCTGGCAGGGGACGGGTATAAATCGGCTTACCGATTCACTCTTGTTTCCTGCCATGCTACACATTTATTTTTCCATGGCGGCCTTCGCGCTGGCCGCCTCCATTTCTCCGGGCCCGGTCAATCTGGTCGCCTTGCGTTCCGGAACGCAATATGGTTTTCGCGCCAGCCTGCCGCATGTCAGCGGCGCCACGATAGGTTTTACGATTTTACTTTTGCTCACTGGCCTGGGCTTGCATGTCTTGCTGGAAGCCTTGCCCATCCTGACCCGCGTGATTCAGGGCGCAGGCGTCGTGTTTCTGCTGTATCTGGCGTACAAGCTGGCGCTGGACGATGGGCAGTTGCATCTTGACGCCACCAGACAAAGTCCTTCCGCCTGGTACGGCGCGCTGATGCAATGGCTCAATCCCAAAGCCTGGCTCGCGTCGATTGCCGGCATGGGCGCCTATGCTGCGCACGGTGAGAACGCATTAATCTGGCAATTCGCCTTGATTTATTTTTTCATCTGCTATGGATCGATCGCGGCCTGGGCATATGCGGGTACGGCATTGCGCCGCTTTTTGAAAACGCCAGGGGTCATGCGCACATTCAATCGCGTGCTGGCAGCTTTGCTGGCATTCAGTGCGCTGGTGCTGTTGTTGAGCTGAAACGCTCAGCCTTGATATTGGCCCGGCGTCGCCGACAACATGCGCTTGAACACGCGTTGAAAATGCGCCTGGTCGGCAAAGCCAGCTTCTTGCGCCGCATCGGCAATGGCTGCGCCGCGTTTCAGTAATGTCTGCGCATACTGAATGCGGCGATTGATCAGATAAGCATGCGGGCTCAGTCCGTAGACGTTTTTAAATGCGCGAAACAGATACGAAGCCGACAAACCCGCGCAGGCCGCAATCGCCTCCAGACGCAGATCTTGCGTGCAATGGGTATGAATGAATTCGGCCGCGCGTTGCAATTTGTGATTTTCCACCGACAGGCTTGCATTGACCGCATGCAATTGCATATGCAGCGTAGAAAAATACTGCAAGGCCGCTTCCTGTTTTTGCAGCAAATCGTTACCAGCATCGACAAGACAGGCATGTAACGCCAGTAAGCCCTGATACAAACCGGGATCGCGCGAAACTTGCACAGCATATTTCAGTAATTCGGCAGATGCATCGTGCGTCAACTCCCGTTGCAAAGCAGCCAGCCAGTCCGCATCCACATATAACATGCAATACGACCAGGATTGACCAGCAATGGGATTGCATGCATGCACCTCGCCGGGATGGATGATCACCACACTGCCCGCTGCCACATGATGGCAGGCATCGTCAATCACAAAACTGCTTTCACCTGCCATCACCGCGCCGATGCTGAAAGTCTGGTGCGCATGCTTGCCATAGCTGGCCTGACGGCCATCAGCCAGATAGCGCGCCTCAATACATGGCAGGCGGCTATCGCGCCAGAATTGCGGCACGCTGTTGGCGACGGTTTTGGATTTGGACATGCTCGCCTTTGTACGCTGGCTGTGGCTTATTTGCCGATGCAAAAGCGAGAAAAGATCACACCGAGCAAATCATCCGACGTAAATTCGCCAGTGATGCTGTTGAGCCGGTCTTGCGTGAGACGCAATTCTTCGGCGAACAAATCCAGCGACTGATCGTTTTGCGCCGCATATTCACCGGCATTGTTCAGATGCTCGTGCGCATGCTTCAGCGCGATCAGATGCCGTTCGCGCGCCAGATAAAGCGATTCGCCAGTTTGCTGCCAACCGGCGATGCGCAACAATTCCTTGCGTAATAAATCGATGCCGATATGCTCTTGCGCTGACAAATAAATATGCGTGGCATCTTCAGTCACGTCAACGCTGGCGTGATGGCCGGACAAATCGATCTTGTTCCAGATTCGTATCACTGGCACGCCGTCAGGAAAGCGCGCAACGATGGCTTCGTCTGCGCGTGTCGGCCCACGGCTGGCGTCGAGCAGATGCAAAATCACATCGGCTTTATCCACTTCTGCCCAGGTGCGCTCTATGCCTATGCGTTCCACGGTATCGATGGCGTTTTGCGTGCCATCGCCATCTTCGCCGTCATCATGTTCATGCCGGATGCCGGCGGTATCGATGATGTTGAGCGGGATGCCTTCGATATGAATGGTCTCGGTTACTTTGTCGCGCGTGGTGCCGGCAATCGGCGTGACAATGGCCACGTCGTCACCGGCCAGCACATTCAGCAAAGACGATTTGCCGACATTGGGCTGGCCTGCCAGTACCACATTCAGGCCGGCGCGCAACAAGGCGCCTTGTGCGGCTTGCTCAAACACTTTTTGCAAGGCCGTTTGTATGACGGCCAGCTGGCCGCGCGCGTTGGATTTTTCCAGAAAGTCGATTTCTTCTTCCGGGAAATCCAGCGTGGCTTCTACCAGCATGCGCAAGTTCACGACCTGATCGACGAGTTCGTGAATGACTTTGGAAAACGCGCCGGACAAGGATTGCGATGCCGAGCGCGCTGCCGCCTCAGTGGAGGCTTCAATCAGGTCGGACACGGCCTCGGCCTGTGCCAGATCGAGCTTGTCGTTCAAAAACGCACGCTGGGTAAATTCGCCCGGTTCTGCCAGCCTCAGCCCGGCATCCTTGCCCGCTTCGAGGCAGCGGGTCAGCAGCATTTTCATCACGACCGGGCCGCCGTGTCCTTGTAATTCCAGCACGTCTTCGCCGGTATACGAATGCGGTGCCTTGAAATAAATGGCAATGCCCTGATCAATGACGCTGCCATCTGCCTGCGTGAAAGGCAGGTAGGTCGCGTGCCTGGGTTTGAACTGCGTTTCGCCAAACAAGGCTGCAACAACTGCGCCGAGGTCTTTGCCGGATATGCGTACAACGCCAATACCGCCGCGTCCGGGGGCGGTGGCAATGGCAACAATGGGAGTAGGTTCGTAAGTCATGTTCAAATTCTATCTGTGCTGGCGCTGTATCTGTGCATCTGCCGTGGAATTCAGTGACGCAAATACGACAGCCATCGCTAATTAGTTGCCGTCGACAAGCGTTGGTCACGGATTGTTGAAAAAAAACCCGCATGTCGCGGGTTTTTTCGTGTTGGTCGTTTTATTTCTTATTTCGCCACTTTGTGCTCAGGCGGTATCAATTTATTGTTGATGACCCATTGCTGCGCAATCGACAAGATATTATTGACAACCCAGTACAACACCAAACCGGATGGGAAGAAGAAGAACATGACCGAGAACGCCAGCGGCATGAACATCATCATCTTGGCCTGCATAGGATCGGCCGGCGCCGGATTGAGCTTGGTCGTGATGAACATGGAAATTGCGTAAATCACCGGCAGGACAAACAAGGGATCAGGCACGGTCAGATTAGTGATCCAGCCCATCCACGGCGCACCGCGCATTTCCACGCTGGCCTGCAAAACCCAGTACAAGGACAAGAAAATCGGCATCTGTATCAGAATCGGGAAACAGCCACCGAGAGGATTGATTTTCTCGGTCTTGTACAACTCCATCATGGCCTGATTCATTTTTTGCGGATCGTCTTTAAAACGCTCGCGGACTGCCTGCATCTTAGGCGTGACCACTTTCATCTTGGCCATACTGCGATAACCTGCGGCAGACAACGGGAACAGCAATAATTTGATCGAAATCGTGAAAACGATAATGGTCCAACCCCAGTTGCCGAGCATTTTGTGGATCAGTTCCATGACCCAGAACATCGGTTTCGCAATGATCGCGAAATACCAGTAGTCTTTGACCAGATCCAGACCTGGTGCAATTTTTTCCAGCGTCGCGGTTTCTTGCGGACCGGAATACAGACGCGCATCCATGCTGGCCGTCGCGCCAGGTGCAATACTACCCAGCGGCAAGATATTCGCAACAGCATAGATATTGTCACGCACTTTCTCGGTCACGATAGAGCGTTGTGCCTTATCCTGAGGAATAAACGCCGAGACAAAGAAATGCTGCAACATGGCGATCCAGCCGTTGTCGGCGCTCTTGGCGTGGCTTTCTGTGCCCTTGGCGATTTTTTCGAAATCCAGTTTCTGGAAGTGCGAATCGTCGGTGTACACGGCAGGCGCATAGAATTCTTTGCTGGAACTCATCATGCCGCCATTCACAGGCTTGGTGCCGTCATGTATCAGTTGCAGATACAGGGAAGGTTTGATCGCTGCCGCAGTCTGATTAATGACCTCATGCTTGACGTCAATAACATAATCACCTTTCTTGAAGGTGTAAGTCTTGACCAGCTTGACGCCGTTCTTTTCGGCTTCCAGTACCAGTTGAACCTGATTGGCGCTACCGAGATCACGTACGCCGGGTTTCGCCACGAAATTGGTTTTGTGGTTAGGGAAGTCGCCGCCCATCAAGCCGGTTTGTGCCAGGTAAGTGCGTTGCGCAGATTCCTCAAACAACACAATATTAGGAATATTTTCTGGCGCCGCTTTCTTGCCGATCTTCTCAAGGAAAGCATCATAAAAATGTTCATGATGCTCATCCTGCTTGTATTTCAACAACTCCAGGCGCTTCAGTTCACCACCCACGCTATCAATGTCAGCCTTAAACACATCGGTCGTGACAGTAAAGACTTCATGTTTTTCAGCAGGGCTGGCCATTGCGCCAGTTGCAGACGCCTGAGCAGCAAGCGTTGCAGCTCCAGTTGCCGCAGCAGTCGCCGAAGCTGACGCACTGGCATTCTTACTTTGCTGTGTCGTCGCGGCCGGAAAGAACATGGATGATTTGCCATTGTGGCGCATCCAGTTATCCCAAAGTAGCAATAGCGACATGGAGAAAATAACCCACAGGACGGTACGTTTGATATCCATTTGTGTATGTCAGGAAAAGTGTGAGGAATGACCTGCATCGCCAGTATCCTGGCAACACTTGTCGGAGATGGGGGCGGCTTGCTTTTTTTCACCAGCGGGTGGCACGACATCAACCCCGCCGGGATGCCAGGGATGGCATTTACAAAGGCGCTTACCAGCCATCAGGCTGCCTTTGGCTGCCCCGTGTATTTTAATCGCTTCGGCAGCATACTCGGAACAACTCGGGTAAAAACGACAGTTCTGCCCTAACATCGGACTAATCGCAAACTTGTAGAAGCGTAGCAAGAGCAGTAACAGCGTTTTCATGTCAGTCTCCCTGACGGGATTGCGCGGCAAACAGGCGCACAATTTCAGCCCGTAACTCTCGCTTGAGCCGGGCGGTGGTAGCAGGACCATCTTTGCTATTGACTGGCCGGGACAAGCGCACGATGCAATCTACATTAAGCAGAGAGGATCGTCGAAATATTTCGCGTGTCATGCGCTTGATCGTGTTGCGGGTGACCGCACGCGGCGCAAAACGTTTGGCAGCAACCACGCCCAGACGGGCATGCGTTAAATCATTGACGCGCGCATACAAAACAAAATGCGGTGTTCTTTGCACGGGCCGCAAACGAAAAACGGATGAAAATTCATCCGTTTTAACGATACGCCGGACGCGGGCAAAGTCCGCACCGCCAGCACTTGCCTGAATCGGGTCAGTGAGATTGCTGATCATGCGAACTCAGCCATAACTGCCTCTGACCAAAACCCAACATCAGACTGCCAGGCTAAGGCTTGAGCAATCAAGCTGCCAGGCGCTTGCGGCCTTTGGCGCGACGTGCGTTCAGAACAGCGCGGCCACCGCGGGTTGCCATACGTGCGCGGAAACCGTGAGTGCGCTTGCGGCGAACGACGGAAGGTTGGTAAGTACGTTTCATGTTGGTCTCGCTATTTGAGCAATAAAAAAAATCGGAATTACGGGTAAAGGCTTGCGTTGTTGACGTCAGGCTTTTCACCTTTACTGCCCCAAAACCGCTGCTCATGGCTTGCTGCATGTCGTGAACGTCGCGACAACACCACGACAACTATATGCACCATCCAATAAAAGAGGGTAGGGAACCCTGAATTAGACACTAAATGCCAAGCCCATGTCAATCATTTAGCGCAAATTTTAATCAAAGTCATTTTCAGCGTTTCTGCCCGACAAAGAATAAATTTACAGGCAGGCTGTGGATAACTCGGCCTGTCGGGGTTAAAATAGCGGATTAGCGCGGTACCGGTTTATGCCTTTAAGGCAACTTTTTATTCCGACAGGACTGACACAAAATTGTTTCGGCCAGACAAGGCGACGGCACCAGTACACATGGTTGCCCCGGCGCCCTCATGGCAGGACAACAGTTTTGCTTGCATCCTCACTTACCCTGACGTCCCCGGATATCAGGAAAATAAGAAGTCTCTTAATTCGGCACCGCGCATTTGCATTTAATAATTAAAAGTCATACATGGAAAATTTCTGGCAAGCCTGTTCGTCCCAACTTGAGCAAGAGCTTCCACCGCAACAATACAGTGCCTGGATCAAGCCGCTTTTTCCGCTCGATTTCGAGAATGGAAAGCTGCGCATCGCCGCGCCTAATCGCTTTAAACTGGACTGGGTGAAAGCCCAGTTTGCCAATCGCATCAGCGAACTGGCAAATCAGTTCTGGGATGATGAAGTCGAAGTGGTGTTTGTGCTCGATCCACGCGGTGGAAAAAAACCGGCACCGGCGCCAGTCGCTGCCGCCAAGGGCAATGGCGCCGATGCGGACGAACTTGGCGAAATGCCGGAAATGCAGCAAGAGGTCGCGGTTCCCGAAACATCGCCGCGACGCGAGCAGAGCAAAATCAATCCTGACCTGACTTTTGATAGTTTCGTGACCGGTAAGGCCAATCAGCTGGCGCGCGCTGCGGCGATTCAGGTCGCCAATAATCCGGGCGTGTCGTACAACCCGCTGTTCTTGTATGGCGGCGTAGGACTGGGTAAAACCCATTTGATCCACGCAATAGGCAATCAGATTCTGATCGACAACCCGAATGCAAAAATCCGCTACATCCACGCCGAGCAATATGTGCGCGATGTGGTGACAGCGTATCAGCGCAAGGGTTTTGACGAGTTCAAGCGTTACTACCATTCGCTCGATCTGTTACTGATCGATGATATTCAATTCTTCGGCGGCAAGAGCCGCACGCAGGAAGAATTCTTCTATGCGTTCGAAGCGTTGATCGCGGCCAAGAAACAAATCATCATCACCAGCGATACCTATCCTAAAGAAATCACCGGCATGGATGATCGCCTGATTTCCCGTTTCGATTCCGGTCTGACGGTCGCGATTGAACCACCAGAACTGGAAATGCGGGTCGCGATTCTGTTGAAAAAAGCGCATTCCGAAGGGGTGCATTTTTCTGACGACGTCGCTTTCTTCGTCGCCAAACATTTGCGCTCGAACGTGCGCGAACTGGAAGGCGCTCTGCGCAAGATTCTGGCGTACTCGCGCTTCCACGGCAAAGACATCACAATTGATGTCGTCAAAGAAGCGCTGAAAGATTTATTGTCCGTACAAAATCGCCAGATCTCGGTTGAAAATATTCAGAAAACAGTCGCCGACTTTTTCAACATCAAAGTCGCCGATATGTATTCGAAAAAACGTCCGGCGAATATCGCCAGACCGCGCCAGATCGCCATGTATCTGGCCAAGGAACTGACGCAAAAAAGTTTGCCGGAAATTGGCGAACTTTTCGGTGGCCGCGATCACACCACGGTCTTGCATGCTGTCCGCAAGATTACGGCTGATCGCAGCAAAAATCCTGAATGCAATCATGAGCTGCACGTACTTGAGCAGACCTTGAAAGGTTAAGCAGTAGGGGGCGTCTGCGCACCAGGCAGAAAATCGTGGCAGTGCGCGTGACGCACTCTGCGTAAAAAGCAAGAAATAATAAGCATCAAGCAAGCAATAAAAAAACGCCGTACCAGAAACATCCTTTATCAATGTAATTTTAAGCGAGGATAATCAAATGCAATTGGTCAAAACCCACCGGGACACCCTGCTCCGGCCCCTGCAAATTGTGAGTGGTATTGTCGAGCGTCGGCACACATTGCCGATTTTGGCCAATATCCTCATCCGCAAGGACGGTGAGCAAGTATCGTTTTTATCCACCGATATTGAAGTGCAGATCACAACCAAGGCAGAAATCGGCTCCGGCGGCGAAAACGTCGCCACTACCGTTGCAGCACGCAAATTGCTCGACATCTTGCGTGCCCTGCCAGACGACAACGATGTCGTCCTGAAACTCGACAACAAGCGCATGAGCGTACAGTCGGGCAAGTCGCGTTTTTCTTTGCAGACGCTGGCGGCCGAAGAGTTTCCTACTGTCGCGCAGGCAGAGCATTTCAATGCCAGCGTCAACCTGCCGCAAAAAACGCTGAAGCATCTGTTCAACATGGTGCATTTTTCCATGGCGCAGCAAGATATTCGTTATTACCTGAACGGCTTGCTGCTGGTCGTTGACGGCAAAAACGTCATCGCCGTGGCAACTGACGGCCATCGTCTGGCGTTCTGCCAGGTCGAAGTCGAACAGGAATTCCCGCGTCACGAAGTCATCATCCCGCGCAAAACGATTATCGAATTGCAGCGCTTGCTGGAAGACAAAGACGATCCTGTGCAAATCGATATCGCCAACAATCAGATCAAACTGACCTTCGCCGATATTGAATTGATTTCCAAACTGGTCGAAGGCAAATTCCCTGACTTCAACCGCGTGATTCCTAAGGGCTATAAAAACGGCTTCACGCTTGGGCGCGAACAATTGCTGCGTTCGCTGCAACGCGCGGCGATCATGACGTCCGACAAATTCAAAGGTGTGCGCTGTGTAATCACACCAGGCAGCATGCAGATTTTGTCGACCAATGCTGATCAGGAAGAAGCGATGGAAGAAATCGAAATCGATTACGGCGGCGACAGTGTCGACATCGGTTTCAATGTCAGCTATCTGCTCGATGTGCTGAACAATCTGAAATGCGATCAGGTCAACGTGTCGCTGGGCGATTCCAATTCGTCCGCGCTGATCACGATCCCAGACAACACCGACTTTAAATATGTCGTGATGCCTATGCGCATTTAAGCCTGACCGCCTCTTCTCTCGCTGGCGAGAAAAGAGGCAGGGATGAGGGACGTTGCGGCAATCCGGTATCCGCTTCGCGTGCGTTGCGTTTCAAGCTATACGACGGTTTCTGCTGATTGCGCGCACCGCGCCCTCATTCCGACCTTATTCCGTTTGCGGAACAAGGTGCGAACACCCACGAACACGCAGTAAATACAACAGAAGGTAGCCATGTCCGATAACACCCAAGACAATACTCCAGCGCAGCCAAATCAAGCTTACGGCGCGTCCTCCATTCAGATTCTGGAAGGCCTGGAAGCCGTGCGAAAACGCCCCGGCATGTACATTGGCGACACATCGGACGGCACCGGTCTGCACCATCTGGTTTTTGAAGTGCTGGATAATTCGATTGATGAATCCTTAGCCGGTCACTGCACTGAAATCAACGTCGCCATCCATTCCGACAATTCGATTTCGATTACCGATAACGGCCGTGGTATCCCGACCGGCATCAAATGGGACGACAAACACGAACCAAAACGCAGCGCCGCAGAAATCGTCATGACCGAGCTGCATGCCGGCGGCAAATTCGATCAGAACTCGTATAAAGTTTCCGGCGGTCTGCACGGCGTCGGCGTGTCATGCGTGAACGGTTTGTCGAAGTTGCTGAAGCTGACCATCCGGCGCGACGGCAAAGTCCACAACATGGAATTTGTGCGCGGCGTGCCACAAAATCGCGAAATCGAGATCGTGGACGGCATAGCAACCTCGCCGATCAAAGTCACAGGCGAAACCGACAAGCGCGGCACCGAAGTCCACTTCTGGGCCGACGAAGAAATTTTCACGCACGTCGAATTCCATTACGAAATTCTGGCCAAGCGCATTCGCGAATTGTCTTTTCTCAACAATGGCGTGCGCATCCGCCTCAACGACCACCGCACCGGCAAAGAAGAAATGTTTGCGTTTGAAGGCGGCACGCGCGGTTTTGTCGAATACATCAACAAATCCAAAAGCGTGCTGCACCCGACAATTTTCCAGGCCACTGGCGAAAAAATGTCGGATCAGGGCACCAACATCACCGTTGACGTTTCCATGCAATGGAACGATGCGTACAACGAGCAAGTGCTGTGCTTTACCAATAACATTCCGCAACGCGACGGCGGCACCCACCTGACCGGCCTGCGCGCAGCGATGACACGCGTGATCAACAAATACATCGACGAACACGAATACGCGAAAAAAGCCAAAGTCGAAGTCACCGGCGACGACATGCGAGAAGGCCTGACCTGCGTCTTGTCCGTCAAAGTTCCTGAACCCAAGTTCAGCTCGCAGACCAAAGACAAACTCGTATCGTCCGAAGTACGCGGCCCGGTCGAAGAAATCGTCACCAAAACATTGACGGATTATCTGGCTGAAAAACCAAACGACGCCAAAATCATTTGCGGCAAAATCGTCGAAGCCTCGCGCGCGCGCGAAGCAGCACGCAAAGCACGCGAACTGACACGTCGCAAAGGCGTCATGGATGGACTCGGCCTGTCGTCCAAACTGGCTGATTGCCAGGAAAAAGACCCGGCACTGTGCGAACTCTACATCGTCGAAGGTGACTCCGCGGGCGGCTCGGCCAAACAAGGCCGCGACCGTAAATTCCAGGCGATTCTGCCACTGCGCGGTAAGGTGCTGAACGTCGAAAAAGCGCGCTTTGAAAAAATGCTCTCCAGCGAACAGATCACCACCCTGATCGCCACGCTCGGCACCAGCATCGGCCCGGACGAATTCAACGCCGACAAACTGCGCTACCACCGCATCATCATCATGACAGATGCCGACGTTGACGGTGCCCATATCCGCACATTGCTGCTGACCCTGTTCTACCGCCAGATGCCACAACTGGTCGAACGCGGCCACATCTACATCGCCCAGCCACCGCTGTACAAAGTCAAGGCTGGCCGTGATGAACGCTATCTGAAAGACGACGCCGAAGAAGCCAGCTACATGATGACCGTCGCCCTCACCGGCGCGTCACTGATCCCCGGCACAGGCGCTGAAGCCATCACCGGCGAAGCGCTGGCAGAACTGGTACGCCAATACAATCTGGCCAATGCCATCATGATGCGCCTGACCCGCGTCATCGACCGCGCCGCACTGACAGCCATCATGACCGGTGTCACTTTAAAACTCGACAGCGCCGAAAATGCACAAACCTCCGCCGATGCGCTGACTGCCGCGATGGGCGACAGCAACGTCAAAGCCGTTGTGCGCAGCGACGAATTGTCCGGCGCATTCAGCCTGCGCATAGAACGCCTGTACCACGGCAATATCAAAGTCAGCAACATCGACGCCGACTTCGTCGACGGCGCCGATTATCAGGTTCTGGAAAACGCCGCCAACACCTTCCGTGGCCTGCTCAGCGAAGGCGCGTTCATGCGTCGCGGCGAAGGCGAAAAAGCCAAGGAAATCGCCGTACAAGATTTCCACCACGCCATGCTGTGGCTGCGCGAAGAAGCCGAACGCGGCGTCTCCAAACAACGCTACAAAGGTCTCGGCGAAATGAACCCAAGCCAGCTCTGGGAAACCACCATGGACCCGACCGTGCGCCGCCTGCTG
>JAGWUK010000613.1 GCA_028868455.1 Burkholderiales bacterium
ATGGGGTACAGCCGAGATACGTGTAAAAACAGGACAAATAAAACATTCAATTGTAAATAGACATCTCAGCCTTTATGTCGATCTAATCGTAGGAGTTAATGCACGTGCCTTATTGCCGTCTGGAAAGTATGTGTGAGCCGTACCTATCATGGTGCTGGTCGCATTTAGCTTCACAATGAGCAGTACAGCAAAATTAGCCCCAACAGAAACATCCTGTACAATCTGAAACATGGACTGATCATCTTTTGGGCTTGGAATTGGCTCAAAAGATGGGTGAGAATGCCACTCTCCTAGGTAGTTAAACCTAGAATAGTCATGGTAAGCCTTATCAAAAAAATTATTCAAACGGCCTAATGCATCTTCAATTTTACGAAAAAAAGAGGCAAATGCTCCTCGCTTCTGCACCGTTATGTCACGTATCGTAAATTCATTAACCCCAGTATGCTCTGCCATAAGGATACCTCCGACTTCCCTTGAGCCTGATTTCAGCAATGCTTCGATGATCAGGCTAGAAATTTCATCAGGGAGAATCAGTGTTAGCATGGGAGGCTCATTGTGTAATCATTTCGAACAACGATTTTAATACGACCTGTTGATCTAGATTATTGACAGGTGTAGCTGTATTTTCCCAGCCGTCACCTTTTGCTTCAATTGGACGAGTATCAAACGGCTGTTCAAAGTCCCACTCCTTAGCCATACCAATCAAATATGCAGGGTAGGGAAATATACTCGGATTTCGACTTAATGCAGTGTCAAGGGCCAATCGAGTCAGCGATGCAGCAATTAGAGAAACATCGCTATCGTATGCCATAAGTGGAATTTCGTGATCAATATCGTACCCCTGTGCATCTTGAAACGGAGCCGTAGGCAAGGTGCTATAATAAGCGTAGATAGAAGAACGAACCACTAGCGGATTAGGATCAAGATCTGGTCTAGCTCGTGCAATTAGGCCACCGTAACCACCTGCAAATACTTCACCCCAGCACAAAGGCTTATGATTCAATTTTGCGATAGCCGCCAAATTTAGAAAAACTTCTGGGTTGGCTGACGCATCAATAAGAAGGTCGCATGTTGCAAGATCATTGAGAGTCGCGTTGTTTGATAATCCTGATTCTTGCCCAGCTACACGCGAAGTTCTAACATCTACTGATATCCCAGAGGCAATAAATGATAATTCCTCTCGAACAGCCTCTACTTTGTGAATGCCAACGGTAGTCCAATTTAACTCATTTCGAGCCAGATTCTCTGGTTTTAAAAAATCGTCATCCACAAGTAAAAAGCGACGGGCACCTGAACGTGCTAGCGACACGGCTACCTTACTACCAATAGAACCTAAACCAACTATGCCAATACGAACATCAGAAAGCATCTGGTGTTCCTGCGGATGGCGGCTTTGAGTGGAGGAAGGATGAATTATCTTAAATTCCCGCAAAACTTGTTGTTCATCATTTCCGATTTCAAAGATACGTATGCTTTCTATATCTGATCCCAAAATTACGACTAATTTTTCTATATATTTGTTGGTTGCTTCCTCTCTCACCCACAAATCTGATGTCTCAAAGCCTGCGGTAGAGAGAGTCTCCAATAATTCCACCGCAGAAGAAATTTTCGATCTAGCGGAGAAGTTCTCACTACGAAATATTAAGCCTAATCCTGGATATGTAACGAGGGGGATATTCCTTGCAAACCCAGATGGCATGTCAGTGATTTCCACCACTCCAGAGCTGGAGGTGGTGATAGATGAGATTGAAGTGATAATGGCCGAAAGATGAAGGATGGTTAAGCTTTTTAATGTCGACCGTGAGTTCTCAGCTAGCCCCATGAGACTTGAGATAAGTTCTGACGTCGCAACAAAACGGAAGTTCTCACTACGCATCATTTGTCCTTCGGTTACGCGATGAGCTGAGGGAACAACACCTGGATGAGATGGATGCTGTTCCGTGCTTAACAGCTCATATGCACTGCGAACCATATCAGCGCCAGACACGTGAGTTTGCCAATTGTCCGCACGCCATTGTAGACATAACGACCCACCAGCACCATATTGATGCTGGGTCCATCTTTCAGCGTTATCCCGAGGACGAATATAAGGAGGGGCATAAGGGAAAAGTTCTGGGTAGATTAGTTGACCTGCGTATGTACGACCATGAACTGTAAGGTCAATATCAACTTGAACAACCATTTCGGGACTTATTTTCCATGCAATGGAAAGCCAATCGACTTCCTTAGTTAGTCGATCAAGCTGAGCACGTTCAAGTAAGAAACGTGCAGGATCGTCTAATACCCACTTCATTATGCAAATCCAGCTGATTTATTTGGGACCACAGCCGCAGCTGGAAATGTGAGGCCTGCCGCGACAGTAGCTGGTTTTAGTAAAGATTTTGTCACTGGAGTTGGAGCAACTATTTCAAGCCCCTTGGAAGTTAACGAGAACTCAAGTGGTGCCACGTTGTTCTTAGAAGGATATTCGCTGGTGCAATAAAATTTGCCGTTGGTATCTTTAGCTATA
>JAGWUK010000614.1 GCA_028868455.1 Burkholderiales bacterium
AACCTGCATCCTTGTTACGCAACAAGGACTTCGGTGTCATGATCACCAGTGGTTTGCGGAACATACGTATCATCTGACGACGCAGCAAATGGAAAATTTGCGCGGCAGTGGTTGGCTGAACCACTTGCATATTATTGTCGGCACACAGTTGCAAGAAACGCTCAGGACGTGCAGAGGAGTGCTCTGGGCCCTGACCTTCGTAGCCATGCGGCAGCATCATGACGAGGCCGGACGCGCGCCCCCACTTCACTTCGCCAGAACTGATGAATTGATCGATAACTACTTGTGCACCATTGGCAAAATCGCCGAACTGCGCTTCCCAGATAGTCAGCGTATTTGGCTCCGCTGTCGAATACCCGTATTCAAAGCCGAGTACAGCTTCTTCCGACAAGACAGAGTCGATAACGGTGAATGGCGCCTGTTTATCGGAAATGTTTTGCAGAGGAATATAAGTGCCTGCATCCCAGCGTTCACGTTTTTGATCGTGCAACACTGCATGACGATGAACAAATGTACCGCGACCAGCATCCTGACCAGTAAGGCGAATCGCATAGCCAGATGAAACAAGGGACGCATACGCCAGATGTTCGCCCATGCCCCAATCAAGATTCACCTCTCCACGCCCCATAGCCGCGCGGTCGCTCAGAACCTTTTCAACCAGACTATGTGGTTTAAATCCTTCCGGTACGACTGTGATACGTTCCGCGAGACGTTTCAGTTCTGTGACTGGCACAGCGGTATCGGCAGCATCAGTCCATTTACGATTGAGGAAAGGAATCCAGTCAACCGCATATTTATTTTTGAAATTGGAGATAACTGGATCATGCGTATGCTTGCCTGCATCCATCGCATCGCGATAAGCCTTGATCATCTGATCGCCGCCATCCGCAGGAATCGTTCCCTGCGCCGCTAATTTGTCAGCGTACATTTTTCGTGTACCTGGGTGCTGACCAATTTTTTTGTACATCAGCGGCTGCGTCAATGCTGGCGTATCTTGTTCGTTATGACCTAATTTGCGATAGCAGATAATGTCAACAACGATGTCCTTCTTGAATTCCATGCGATAGTCAAGTGCGATCTGTGTCGCCAGAACGACGGCTTCAGGATCATCTGCATTAACGTGCAACACCGGAGCTTCAATCATTTTTACGACATCGGAACAATACAACGTAGAACGCGAGTCACGCGGATCAGAAGTGGTAAATCCGATTTGATTGTTAATGACGATATGCATCGTCCCGCCCGTACCGTAGCCACGCGTCTGTGCCAGATTCAGCGTTTCCATCACAACGCCCTGCCCTGCAAACGCAGCATCGCCATGAACAAGAATTGGCAAGACCTGCGAGCCATCTTTATCGGCACGTCGATCCATCCGCGCCTTAACTGAACCCTCAACAACCGGATTAACGATTTCCAGATGAGAAGGATTAAAAGCCAACGAAAGGTGAACTGGGCCACCCGGCGTGGAAATGTCAGAGGAAAAACCCTGATGGTATTTCACGTCACCCGCAGGCAAATCATCACCGTGCTTGCCTTCAAACTCAGCAAACAAATCTTGCGGCATTTTGCCAAGCGTATTAACCAGTACATTCAAACGCCCGCGATGCGCCATACCGATAACAATTTCTTCGACACCGCGCTCACCAGCGCGCTGAATCGTTTCATCCATAGATGCGATGAAGCTTTCTCCACCTTCCAGAGAGAAACGTTTTTGACCGACATATTTAGTATGGAGATAACGTTCCAGCCCCTCAGCAGCAGTCAAGCGATCAAGAATATGCTTTTTCTTTTCTGAGGAAAAATTTGGCGTCGAACGGATCGATTCCAATTTCTCTTGCAACCACCGCTTTTCAGCCGGGTCGCTAATGTACATGAATTCAGCACCGATAGAACGGCAGTACGTATCACGCAATGCATTCAAAAGGTCGCGCAACGATGCATTTTCCGATCCGAAATAGGTATTACTGATATTGAACTGTGTGTCCATGTCCGCATCAGTAAATCCATAAAAACTGGTTTCCAGTTCAGGAATATTTGGACGCTCCTGACGTTGCAAGGGGTCCAGATTTGCCCAGTGACTTCCGAGAAAACGATATGCGGCAATCAACTGCTGAGCCGCGACGCGCTTACGTCCCATTTCAGCATCAGCGGTCGCATTAACTGTGCGAATCGGGCCTTGTTTGGCACGTTCTGCAAACGAGGCGATGACCGGAGCATGCGCTACGTCGGGTTTGGCTGAGCCGTCCACGGCGGGGACGTGCTGCATCGCGTCAAAATAGGCGCGCCAGTTATCAGGAACAGAACCAGGATTATTCAGATACGCTTCATACAGTTCCTCTACATACGGCGCATTGCCGCCGAACAAGTACGAGTTAGCGTTATATTGTTGCATCATCTTGCTCACCTTTCTTCGCGTTTCGCGAGATTAGCGGGTTAGTCTAACCTTCCGCGACACGGCCTGACCGGTTAGCGGATTGCACATCAAGTTGTGGGGAAGGGCTT
>JAGWUK010000615.1 GCA_028868455.1 Burkholderiales bacterium
GTTTCCACCCAACTTCCTGCGCCAAAAATTGAATGAAACACTTGTGAAAAATAAGGCGTTAATGCCTGCTCACCCAAAATACCGCCAAGAATCGCAACTGCATTCAGCGCAATTTGCACCACGGTAAAAAAATGCCCGGGTTCCTGCTGCAATTGCAGTACTTTCGATGCCCGTAACTCGCCTTCGGATTCCATGATTTGCAACTTCACGCGGCGTGCGGCCGCCAGCGAAATTTCTGACATGGAAAAAAAAGCGCTGATCGCAACCAATAAGGCGATCACCAGAAAATGGTCAAACAATGCCATAAATACTCCATTGCTCTTGATAGCAATGCTCATCATATACTATTGATCTGTGATCAAATTGCCAGAAAGCATGCTGCATGAACTCCCGTTCTGAAACACTGTCGTCTTCGCATTTACCTACCAACGTTCGGTTTGTTCTGATCGCCGTATTTTTAGATGTTCTGGGAGTCGGTCTGATTATTCCTGTGCTGCCGCATCTGGTCGGCACTTTCACTCATCATGCCGATATGCAGGCACACTGGTATGGCGCTGTCGTTGCGGTCTACGGCGTCATGCAGTTTTTTTGTGCGCCAATTCTTGGTGCCCTCAGTGATCGCTTTGGAAGACGGCCTGTTTTGTTACTGTGCGTATTTGGCCTGGGCATGAATTTCCTGATGCTGACCATGGTGACCAGCATCTTCTGGATGCTGCTGGTCAGAGCCATCGGCGGCGTCACGGCTGGCAATATGTCGGTCGCCAGCGCTTATATTGCTGATGTTTCCGCTCCGGAAAACCGCAGTAAAGCCTTGGGAAAAATCGGGGCGATGTTTGGTCTGGGATTTATCTGCGGACCGGTACTGGGAGGCGTACTCGGCGAAATAAATATTCATTATCCTTTTTATCTGGCCGCCACGGTATCCCTGGCCAATGTGGTTTACGGTTATTTTTCTTTACCGGAATCACTACCGACCGGGTTACGCAAACCTTTTACCTTAAGTTCTGCCAATCCGTTTGCTGGTCTCAGCGGATTAGCGCATTTACGTCATGTCGGTGCACTGGTCTGGGTCTATGCGTTAACCATGTTTGCCCAGTTTACGCTACAGACGACCTGGGTTCTGTCCACCGAACTACGCTTTGGCTGGACACCGATGCAAAACGGTTTGTCGCTGTTTTTGGTCGGCATTTCCAGTGCTTTGATGCAAGGCATATTCCTTGGCCGTTATGTCAAGCGACTGGGCGACGCCAACGCCGTATTGATAGGACTGGCATCTTCGAGCGTGGTGCTGACCTTGTATGGCCTGGCAAATCACGGTTGGATGATGTATGTGCTCATCGTTTGCAATATCCTGGCTTTCGCCGCGAGCCCGGCATTACAAGCAATTTTTTCGCGTGCTGTTGACGTCAGATCGCAAGGTCTCGCAATGGGCTCGTTAACTGCGCTGGCCAGTATCATGAGTGTTGCAGCCACGTTGGCAGGGACATCTTTGCTTGCGCAGGTCAGCCATTTTCCCAAGGGCAGCATAATGCTTGGCGCACCATTTTTTATGGCGGCATCGGTACAGGTTATTGCATTGACACTGGCAATGCGTCACTTGTACCTTAATCCGGTCCAGGTCTGAACAGAAAAGCCAAACCGCTATGTAAAATCAGGCCGCGATATTTTTTTGCTCTATCAGCATCTGGTGCAATATCCTGCCCAGGATGCTCAATGCCTCGTCGAGCTCATGCGAGTAATGTGTTCCGCAATTCAAGCGAAGGAAATGATCGAAACGATTTGAATTGGAATACAGCAAACCCGGCGACACCAGAATGCCGTGCTCTAGCGCCGCCTCGAAGACTGCCTTGGATGAGATTTTTTGCGGCATTTCCACCCACAATGAAACGCCGCCATTCGGGACATTGGAACGTGTCCCTTCTGGAAAATATCTGGCAATCGCCTCCGCCATTCTTTCCCTTTGTTGTGACAAAGTCGTCCGCAATTTACGTAAATGGCGATCATAGCTGCTGGATTGCAAAAAATTGGCAGCGACGATTTGCGACAACTCTTCGTTGTAACGTGTCTGGGCATATTTGAACATATTGATGCGCGCCTGCCAGCGTCCTGCAAGCATCCACCCTATCCGCATTCCCGGTGCCAGAATCTTGTGCAGGGACGCGCAATAAATAACATTGCCGGTATGATCCCAATGCTTTACAGCGGTGGGAATCTTATCGCCATTGACCAACGCACTGTACGAATCGTCTTCAATTAAAGGTACGTGCTTTTCTTCACATAACTCGACTAATCTTCGCTTGTGTTCGTCGGGCATGATGCTGCCCAAAGGATTTTGCAAATGCGGTACAACGACAACCGCTTTGATGTTGTCATACGTCTGCATCGCCAGCTGTAGCGCTTCTATCGACATGCCAGTGCTGGGGCTGGTAGGTATTTCCAGCGCTTTCATTCCCAGGCTTTCCAGCGCCTGCAACAGGCCGTAAAACGTGGGAG
>JAGWUK010000616.1 GCA_028868455.1 Burkholderiales bacterium
CGCGTGCGTAAAGGAAGTTAAATCGTTTCAGTCAGCACAAGCTGACCATTGCAAACATTGCTAAAAAAATAAAAGTGATGCAAAACTGATCCAGTGGCGTTATGGTTTCTCGTTGTACGCCTTGTGCTGCCTCTGGTTCCATGCTCTGCTGGAAAAATTTTGAGTAAGTCCTTAAGTAATTGGCATTTGCTATAAAAGTAATCAATATGCCAGCGAAATGCTTGTTTGTCAGTGCAAAAAAATTCATCTAAAACCCTGTGAGGTGTCCAGACTGTGGATGACAAGTTTGGAACAGGCTTCATCATGTAAATAAATTGCCGCTTAGAAAAAAATCGCGCAAAAGTGTCGATCACATCAGAAAATGAATCTTCATGTCTAAAATTTAACTGCAATATTAGCATTTTTGCGTAAAAAAAAGGCAAGACAATAGTTATGTCTTGCCTTTTTTTTCAGCACAAATTGCGTTGCGGAAATTGAATTAACAGAAGTACGATTGATAGAACATACAGCGGCTTCCGTCTTCATGTAGTTGCAGGTGTTGTCCTTTGGCAAAATCTGGCATGACGGGAGCAATGAGCCAGATTTTTTGACCTAAATGGCTGTGATTCACGATGTAGTTATCCTGATTTAACAGGGTTTTCCCCGAGCCAGAAAATATTAACAAGATCGGTGTTGGGAAATTGTCAGGCAAACCGCGACGCGGACGTACATCGATTTCTTCCAGTTTTAAATGGATATCGCCGATGGTCGTTTCTACACGGAAGATGCTGCCAAGATGGGGTTGCAGTTGCTCGGGAATAGATGTCATAGCGTCCAGGAGTTAAGTTTCACTTGCAAGAAATTATAAGCGTAGGCAGGATGGCAATCATGCCATTTTAATCATTCTGGAGTGCTTGTGTACAAATTAAACGGTGAATTAAGTCTGCGCGCTGTAACTGAGCACGATCAGTCATTTCTGGACGATTTATACATCAGTCGCCGTGAAGATTTGCAACAGTTAGGACTTGCTTCCGCCATGCTGGATCAACTCATCAAGATGCAGCAGCAGGCACAGTCGTTAGGCATCCATCAGCATTATCCCAATGCAGATTACTGGATTGTGGCGCACGGTAATCAGGCAGTAGGCCGCGTTGTGGTTGACGCTGGTTCAACGGATTTTCGACTGGTAGATATTGCCATTATCCCCGCAGCGCAGCGAAAGGGTATTGCCAGGGAAATTTTATTTGCCATGCAAGAGCGCGCGCGTCACCAAAACATGGGCATCAGTCTGGCGGTGGAAAAGAACAATAACGTTGCGCGCAGTTTATATCTGGGTATGGGGTTTTTTGTGCACAGCGACGACATGCTTTTTGAGCAGATGCACTGGCGTGCAGCGTCTTCAACGATGGCGGTGGAGGCGGATTGTCAATCAATGAGGAAAAATAATGTCACTGCCTAGCCGTTATTTAAAATTGCCATTTTCATTTGATTTGCCGCGCTTGCAGGATGAGCTTTTGCGTCTGGAAAAGTCAGAATGGATACGGCATTTCAATACGTCGGCCTATGTCAATGATTGGCTGTGCCTGCCATTAAGATCAGTCGGGGGGCGCATTGATCATATTATTCCGGTTAACGAGGGTGTTTTTGAAGACACCGTATTGTTGCAGGCTTGCCCATATCTGGCTGAAGTCATTCAGTTTTTTCAGTGTGAAAAAACCTCGGTGCGTTTGATGTCCCTGGCCGCCGGTGGCGAGATCAAAGAACATCGTGATGATGGCACCTCGATAGAAGACGGAATAACGCGTTTGCACATACCTATTACGACGACACCAGAAGTGTTGTTTTACATTGATGGTGAGCCGGTGCATTTTTCCGCCGGCGATACCTGGTATCTGAACGCCAGCTGTTTGCATGGTGTGCGCAATCCTGGCAACCAGGCACGCGTTCATTTGATGCTGGATTGCGTCACGAATGATTGGCTGATGCATGCGTTCAAAGAGGCTGGCTGGGTAGCGAGGGCAAAACCTAAATATCATGATCCTGCAATTAACGATCACAACGTCATTGATGTCATTGCGCAGTTACGCAGCGACGGGCGTCCTGTTGCAATGGCATTGGCAGCGCAGATGGATGCTATCCGGCTTGGAATTCCGTCGCCGGCAACTGCGATGCAACATGGCGATCTGCTTCAAGCGGACGCGCAGTGCTAAATCGATATGCAGAATAATTCGGGTTTTTCGCCTGATGAGCGCGTATTGATACGCGGGCACAATGTAGATTGCCATCGAGTATCGTCGTGGCGAGGATGGTATCCGGTTGCCATTTCAAAAGCATCGAAATCGATTTTCTGGCGTAACTTGAGAAATAGGCGTTTTTTGGAACCGTTTTTTCAGGATAGTTTGTCAACGCAATCGGTGGAAGACAGGCGGGTATGCCAAACGCCGCTTTCCATGCTGGATGCAATTTCTGCGTCGCTCGATAGCGTTGCGCCGACGGCATTTATTTTTC
>JAGWUK010000031.1 GCA_028868455.1 Burkholderiales bacterium
ACTTCCTGCAGTAAAATAAAAAAACGGCACCGCTATCTGGTGCCGTTTTTTATTAACTTCACACAAAAAGTTTACGCAGGCAGTTGCGGCGATCGCATGTATTCCGGGCTTTCCTGATATAGGCGTCGGAGTGATACGTCAGCCATGACTACGTCGCAATTTGAAAGAGTACGGTGCCTTCGGGCACTTCTGACTATGATGGACAATACAATTAAAATACAGGCATCCCAGATTCTGGAAGCAGATCACATCCGCGCTTTGCGGGATGCTGCCGGGCGAGCAGTCGATGTCGAAGTGGTTGAGGAAACAGGGTCGACAAATGCCGATCTGATGGCAAGACTGTCCCAACTACACCGCCCGGTTTTGCGCGTTGCGCTGCATCAGACAGCTGGTCGTGGACGCGCTGGTCGCACATGGTATTCGGTTGCTGGCGGCATGTTAACCTTTTCGCTTGCCTGGCGGATGCCGCAAACTGCGCATCAGTTAATGGGCTTGCCGCTGGCCGTCGGCGTCGCTATTGCAGAAGTTTTGAATGCATTAGGTGTGGTGGTGAAATTAAAGTGGCCAAATGATGTATTAAAAGAAGGCAAGAAGCTGGCAGGCATTCTGATTGAAACGGCCAATGCCAAAGACGGCGGCACCTGGGTCGTTGCTGGTATCGGCCTGAATCTGCAAGTGCCGGATGAACTGGAAACGGCAATCGGTCGCGCTGTCGCGGAAGCCCCCTGGCTCGCACAAATGGACAGAAATCAATTGATGGCAAAGTTATTGAACGCTCTGGCGGCAACTTTTGAACAATTTGGGCAAGGCGGATTTGCGCCATTCTTGCCGCGTTGGAATGCCTTGCACGCCTATGCACAACAACCGGTAGTCATCCTTGACCACGGTTCCATTATTCATCGTGGGATTGCGCTTGGCGTCGATACGACGGGTTGTTTGTTACTGCAGACCGATCAAGGGCAAGTGCCAGTTTTGGCTGGTGACGTGTCTTTGCGCCCGGCAGATGATTCTCTGCATGTATGAACGGGGCTGACATGCTGCTATTAATCGATGCAGGAAATACCAGGATCAAATGGGCGCTTTGTGCGTCAACGCCGCTACGCCCGGGAGTACCGCCAGTCTGGCTCCAGATGGCTTCGGTTAGTCACGACGAAATGGCGCAGTTGCCGGAGCAGTGGAAGCACTTGCAGCCTGCACATGTGCATATTTCCAACGTCGCGGGACAGATGATACGCGATCAACTGACAGCCATTTTGTTTGATTTAAATCCGACCTTACCCATACACTGGTTTGCTTCGGTGGCGCAGATTGCTGGCATACAAAATCATTATCGCAATCCGGCACAGCTAGGTTGTGACCGTCTGGCAGCCGTAGCGGGCGCTCACCATCTATTCCCGGATCAGGCGCTGATCGTGGCAACTGGCGGAACCGCAACAACCGTCGATGCGGTCAGTGCCGATGGCGTATTTCATGGTGGGATGATTTTGCCCGGACTTAAACTGATGGCGCAATCGCTGGCGCGCAATACTGCGCAATTGCCACAAGTTGCCGAAAGTATCGCCGTCGATCAGCCATTTGCCGATAATACGGATCAGGCAATTGTCAGCGGTTGTATCCATGCCCAGGTTGGGGCAATTACGCGCGCGACCCAGGTTTTTTCGCAAACACAGCAGTGTGCCGTGCAGTGTGTTATTTCCGGTGGCGCAGCGCCGTATTTGCTGCCGCATATGGATATTCCCTGCATCCATATCGACAATCTGGTCTTGACTGGGCTTTATGTCGTGGCACAATCGGGCACACTTTGAAAAGAGAGTAATTTGCTATGCTGAGATTTTTTTTCTGGACGCTGCTGATACTGAACGCTTTCATGCTGGCATTTAATTTTGGATATCTCGGTCATTGGTCGCTCGATACCCACGAGCCGGAACGCCTGAAATCGCAGCATCACGCAGATCAGCTCACAGTGCTTTCGGCCAGCGCCGCGTTGACGCCACCAGAACCTGTGGTTGAAAAGAAACCGGAAGTGATCGCCTGCCTGCAAGTGGGGAATTTCCAGCAAGCCGATGCTCCGCGTTTTGAAGATAAACTCAAGCAACTGGCACTGGGTGACCGTCAGTCCAGAATCAACGTGGTCGAAGTCGCTGCGCACATGGTGTATATCCCGTCGTTAGGAAGTAAAGACGGAGCAGATAAAAAAGCCGGTGAATTGCGTCGGCTAGGCATCACCGATTTCTTCATCGTCCAGGATCAATCCAATTTGCGCTGGGGGATTTCGCTAGGTGTTTTTAAAACCGAAGAAGCGGCAAAATCACATCTGAATAATCTCATCAACAAGGGAGTGCGATCTGCCCGCGTCGGGCCGCGAACCGTGACCACGACCAAGTTCGCCTATCAACTGCGCGCCTTGAGCGCCGAAGAAAAAGCCAAATTTGACACCATCAAAGCGGAATTTCCGGCACAGGATACGCATAGTTGCCAGAACGGTGCCTATAGCAAAAATTAAGCATGCTGCATGAGGCCGGCATTGCCGCAAGTTGTTGAACAGAATCGTATTCGCTACGACACAAAGCAAAAATAGAATATCAAATTCCCACGTTGTGAGAATTTGATATTGAAATGCGGGAAGCAGCTGTTAGGATGGCTGTACGAAATTCTTTTTCCTTCCGCATAGATTTAATTCTCATGACACTCACTGCCAGCGTACCTGTCAATGAAAGGGTATTGCACCTACTGGTGTGCATCGCTCGTCATGGGCAGGCCGTGTCTGCGCGCGACCTCGCCGCGCAAAGCCGCTTGCCGCTCAGCACAGTCTATCGTCATCTGAAGCTTTTAAAAAAATGGGGACTGATACAGGAACACGCGCAAACCGGGTTGGTTGAAGCAGGGCCGGTTTCGGTGCAACTGGCGCGCGGTTTTGACCAGCAATCCTGGCTGATGGCGCAGGCGCGACCGGAAATCGAACAACTGGTCGCCCGTACCGGGGAAAGCGTAGGTTTGCTGGCCTATGTCAACGGTCAGATCATTTGCCTCGACATGCAAGACAGCGAACATGCCCTACGTTGCTCATTCGCCAAAGGGCGCGCCAACTCCACCGTGCGTGGCGCGTCAGCCAAGGCTTTGCTGGCATTTTTACCGGATGCGCTACAACAAGAATTGATCGCCAAAGAATTTCCTGAGCGGGTTTCACACGCAGGCGATGCGTCATGCGATCGCGCAGAGTTATTGCAACAATTGCAGATCATTCGCCAGCAACGTTACGCCACCAGCGATAGTGAAATCGATATCGGTATCTGGGGCGTCAGCGTTCCTGTATTTTCTCCACACGGCCGGCTGGAAGCCAGCTTGTCATTGATGGCACCATCGGCCAGAGTGCAGGACAAAAAAAACGAATTGATCAACAGTACCGTCGCAGCGGCTGACCGTATCAGTCGCGCGCTTCAACAAGTCTGAATTTTTAAAGAGGCATCGCATGCAAACGCCATTTCATTTTCACGCTGGCACCGTTCCACTGCTGATTTCCATGCCACACGCAGGCACAGCCATCCCCGCTGATATTGCGGCACAGATGTTGCCAGTAGCGCAGGAAAAGGCCGATACCGACTGGCATATGCCAGCTTTGTACAACATGGCGCAAGAGCTGGGGGCATCAACTATCGTGGCGGACTATTCGCGGTACGTGATTGATCTGAATCGCGCACCGGACAATGCCAATCTCTACCCGGGGCAGGATACGACGGGTCTGTGCCCAATCGATACTTTCGCCAAACAGCCATTGTATGCAGCAGACAAGTTGCCGAGCGACGCAGAAATTCAAAATCGCATCACCTTGTACTGGCAACCTTATCATCAGCAACTGCAGTACGAACTGACGCGCCTGCTGGAGCTGCATGGCAGCGTTGTATTATGGGATGCGCATTCTATTGCCTCGCACGTGCCGCGTTTTTTTCAAGGAAAATTACCGGATCTGAATTTCGGCACAGCCGACCAGAAATCATGCGACCCCGGTTTGCAGAAAGCACTGCTGGATTGTCTTGCTGCATCACCAGAGTCACAGCACTATTCTCATGTATTTAACGGTCGCTTTAAAGGCGGTTACATCACGCGCCAATATGGTCAGCCGCAACGCCATGTTCACGCTGTGCAGCTGGAAATGAGCCAGTGCATTTATATGAATGAAACCTCTCCTTTTGCATATCGTCCCGACCTTGCGCAACAAGTCCAGCCACTGTTAAAACAATGTCTCGAAAGCTGTCTGACCTGGGTACGCCAGCAAGGAACGCAAGCATGAACAGCCTGTATGCACAACATGCCTATTTACCGCAAGGCTGGGTCGACAACGTCCGGCTGACATGGAATAGCGATGGCGACCTGAGCGCGATTGAGGAAAATGCACAAGCGTTGGCGGGAGAAAAAATTGCCCGCTTTGTCGTGCCAGGCATGACCAATTTGCATTCGCATGCATTTCAGCGCGCGATGGCCGGATTGACAGAAATGGCGGGCGACAGCAAGGACAGTTTCTGGACCTGGCGCGACCTGATGTACCGTACGGCTTTGCATATCACGCCGGAACAAATCCAGGCAATTGCCGCGCAACTGTACTCGGAATGTCTGCGTCATGGCTATACCTCGGTATGTGAATTTCATTATCTGCACCGCGATGTCGATGGGCATTTTTATGCCAATCCGGCGGAAATGGCCGAGCGCGTCATTGCTGCGGCAAACATGGCTGGCATGGGCATCAGCATGCTTCCTGTTTTGTATAGTTATGCGGACTTTGGTGAAATCGCTTTGCGTCACGACCAACGCCGCTTTGCTACCGATGCCAACGAGATCATGGACTTGATTCAGGCGTTGGAGCGTCAACGGAATCACCAGGTAGAAATCGGTGTTGCACCGCATTCCTTACGGGCTGCCAGCATTGCGCAGATACACCACATTCAATCCGCTCTGCCAAACAGGCGGCCTATCCATATCCATATCGCCGAGCAACAAAAAGAAGTCGATGTCTGTATCGCTTTTTCTGGCAAACGTCCGGTAGAACTCTTGCTCGATAGTGGACTGGTCGATCAGCGCTGGTGCCTGGTTCATGCAACGCATTTGAATGCCGCAGAAGTGCAGGGCATTGCCGCCAGCGGTGCTGTCGCCGGTATCTGTACGACGACCGAAGGCAATCTTGGCGACGGTTTTTTTAGCTTACCGGATTACATCGCCGCTGGTGGCCGTTTCGGTATCGGCAGTGATAGCCATGTTTCGCAAAGCCCGGTAGAAGAATTGCGCTGGCTGGAATATGGTCAACGCTTGCGCCTGCAGGGACGTAACATCGCCACGAATGTGGCGCAGCGACGAGTCGGTGATTTTTTATGGGACGCCGCGCTGAGTGGCGGTGCACAAGCCAGTGGTCGTCCGGTCGGGAAGCTGGCACTGGCGCATCGCGCCGATATGCTGGTGCTGGACGATACACATCCAAATCTCGCCGGAATTACTAGCCGCGATGTATTGAATACCTGGATTTTCGCTGGTAACGATCAGCTTGTACGTGACGTTTATGTTGGCGGTAAGCAGGTGGTGCAGAGCGGGCGGCATGTGCATCAGGCACAGATACAGGCTGCCTATGGGGAGTGCATGCGGACGTTGCGTTCTTTGTAAGCGGAGCGCGCCTTTATTTTTGAATGGCCTGCATCGTGAGGAGTCATTAACGATTTTGGGAAGGTGTGACGACGCGGATAATTGACGATAGTCGGCCGGGTCTCGTCCCGGCGGACGCCTTACCTTCTTTTGCTTCGCCAAAAGCAAGTAAGCCAAGAAAAGGCGACCGCAGACTTGCCCTTCGGGTGCTTACGCTGCGCTCCAGCCCAATTTCAATTTGGTGATGAATCAATACAGAACAAAAAAAGCAAAGGACAAAGAACGCAGTATTAATTTGAAAGTCGCCAGCATGTCGTTGCTCTTGACGTTGCTTTTGAATTTAATCCCGCTCTGGCGCTGCCTTTGATGCAAGGCGAAAAATGGAATAAGAAAGCTTCGCTGTCTGAGCGCAGCGAGTTTCGAAGCTTTCCCATTTTGCGACTTGCAGCAAAGGGTACCCGCAGGGCAGCGACTTCGCGGTCGCCTTCTTTGGCTTACTTTTCTTGGCGAGACAAGAAAAGTAAGTAGCCGCCGGTCTACCACCGGCCGGCAATCTTCACTAGGCCGTGAATGCCACAATTTGGATGGCATGCATCAAGCGACATCATCGGCGATCTTCAGCAGTAGTGACAACACGGGTGAGCAACGATTGCCGGCCGGGTCTCGTCCCGGCGGCTGACTTACCGAAACATGGCGTGGGCTGGAGATGTAGAAAAATGTTAAACCCACCATAAAGTAGGTCAATTTACACTATGATCATTGCGTAAAAATCAGCGCATTCAATGCGTCAATGCCAGATTGAAGCTAAAGTTTACGTGCGCAGATTTTCATGAAATTGACAATGCTGCTCGCATCGTTGCCTTAGCTTGCGTTGTCATGCGTACCTGAATTGCCTTCCGAAAGTCTTGTTTGAAAGCCGCTCGCCATTACCAAGTCTTGATCGTCTGCCACGCCTTCTGGGAAGGTCTGGCGCGCTTGCCGCATTTGCTGCATCAGGCGGGATGTGAGATTAATGTGTTTGGCCCGGCCAAAAACTATGTGGCGCGGTCACGCTTTATTCATCGGCATTTCCTCAGTCCCTCTGATCTCGACGAGGCCGTGACGGCGTTACGGGATTTTCTGATGCGCAGTGACATCACTTATGACTGGGTGGTGATCGGGGACGATCCTTTATTGTATGCGCTGGAAAAGCGTCGCGATGAAGACTGGGTCAGAGCGATTTTTCCCAGCAATATTCCGGGCGGAGCTGGTGTGGATTTCATCACCTCCAAAGCGAGCTTTATACATCAATGTCAGCAACACGCGATTGACGTGCCGGATTTTGAAATCTGCACGGACAAGGCGGCATTACAAACGACCGCGCGCCGGCTCGGATTTCCGCTGGTGTTGAAAGAGGCGCAGGGCTTTGCTGGTCTGGCCGTGTGTATGGTGCAGGATGAAAAACAACTGGCGCAGATCACTGTTGATCAACCGTTAATCGCGCAAGCATTTATCCATGGACGCGTAGGCAGCGCTGCCGCTATTTACCGGCAGGGGAAGTTGCTGGCCTGGTTTTCGTATTATCGTGCCCGGACTTGGGGTGCGCTGGGGCCGTCGGCGGCAGTGGCATTCAGGCTGTTTCCTGCTGTGGGGCCAATCCTGGAAAAACTGGGCGAATTGTCTGGTTTTACAGGGCTGTGCGGTATTGATTTCATCGAAGAGCAGGGCAGCGGAAAAATCGTTTTGCTGGAGCAAAATTTCCGCCCGACTCTGACCATGGCGCTTGGCCGTCATGTCGGTGTGGATTTTGTTGACGTCTTACCTTGCATGTTGCAGCAGGCGGATCTGCGCGCGCAAACGCCGGTGTCGCCACCGCGCTGGCAGCAGGATGCGGCCAAGTGCAAGGTGATTCCCTTGTTTCCTCAGGATGTGTTTCGTGCGATTGAGGCGGGCGACAAATTGGGTATATTGAAATGGTGTATCAATATCCGCTGGTGGAAAGAAATGAATTGGCAAGAGCCGCGTTTATTGAAATTTAATTTGCGGCAAATTGCCCGTAAATTTCTGCGTTAGCTGGTCAGTACGCTCAATAAGAAAAACGCCGGACGTCTGCTCCGCATTTGCGAAGGAGATCGTCCGGCGTTGCTGTTACTGGCAGGCAGATGTCTGATTCAGCCTAATCATTCAGGGGGCGGTACACATGCAGTGTGCCAGGGTCATAAAGCCTTTGCCTTCTTTGTTCAGGTCGTTGAGCCAGCGCAGATCATTGATCATCTGCGTTGCGGCAGCTGGCGGAACGCCAGTCGGCGCCAGCGCAAGTTTGAACTGATCTTGCACTGCATTGGCAACGCCTGAGCCGAACAGATCAAAGATGCGTTCAAACTTGGAAGGCTCTCTTTCGATATAGGTGACACGGTAGTCGTTGCCAAGCTTCGCGCGTTTTGCGGCGGATTTCAGCGCATCACCAAAACTGCCTATCGTATCGACCAGTCCGCGATCCTTGGCCTGCTGACCAGTCCAGACGCGGCCTTGCGCGACGGCGTCGATTTTTTCCGGTGTGGTTTTGCGTGCAGCAGCAGCCATGCCGGTGAACTCGGCATAGGTGTGGTTGATGCTGCTTTGCATGACTTCAGCAAAGCGCGGATTGAGCGGACGCAGAGGATTGAAGCTGTCTGCCAGCCAGGTGGTGGTGGTACCGCCGGTATGCACGCCGATTTTGTCCATCGCTTTGTCTGCGGTAGGCAGAATGGCAATCACGCCGATTGAGCCGGTGATGGTGGCGGCATCTGCAATGACTTCATCGGAGGCCATGGAAATCCAGTAACCACCGGAGGCCGCGACATCGCCCATGGATACGACGACAGGTTTGCCGGCTTTGCGTGTCAGTTCCAGTTCGCGTCGTATCAGTTCCGAGCCGAATGCGCTGCCGCCGGGCGAATCAATGCGCAAGACAATGGCTTTGATGCTGTCGTCTTCGCGTGCCTTGCGTATCAGATTGGCCGTTGACAATCCGCCGATGGCACCCGGTGGCGCCATACCAGAACTGATTTCACCCGCTGCCACGACGACACCGATGGCGTCACCAAACAGTTTGGGATGCACGCGTGCCTGGTATTCTTCAAAGCCAATCTGGCGGAAGCTCTTGATTTGCGGATCGCGCACACCGCGTTGCAACATCAGTGTGCGCAATTCGTCGCGGGTTTTCAATCCGTCGACAAGTTTAATATCCATCGCCATTTTGGCGACATTGCCATTGGCAGCGGCCATCAGTTGCGGCAAATTGTCGATGCTTTGCATGATGCTGCCGGCGGGCAGTTTACGCGCTTTTTCTACGTCGTCCGTATAGGTTTTCCACATGGCGTTGTACAGGTAGCTTTCGGCTTCTGCAGCGGCAGGTGATGGCTCATTGGCGATATACGGTTCGGCAAAACTTTTGTAGGTGCCGACTTTGAGCAAATTGACAGTGACGCCGATTTTATCCAATGCGTCGCGGTAATAATTCCGGTAGTGACCAAAGCCGGTCATCATCACCGTTCCCATCGGATGCAGGTAAATTTCGTTGGCATGCGCGGCCAGATAGTATTGGCGCTGATCGTACGCCGAACCCCAGGCAATCACTTGCTTGCCATGCGCCTTGAAACGGTCAATAGCCGCAGCCACTTCGCGCAACATTGGCAGACCGGCGCCATCCATGTCATCCAGCAGCAATACGGCGCTGCTGATTTTCGGGTCCTGGCTGGCTTGTTCCAGCACTTGCAAAATATCGCGCAACTGCGTGGTTTTTTGTGTGTCGCCTTTGGCCTGGGCGATCAGGGTATCGCGTGCGCTGCCGGAGTTTTGTTCAACCAGCGCGCCTTTGAAATCGAGTATTAACGCGGTTTTGTCGTCGAGTTTCCTGATGCCGCTGCTGAAAATAGCGATGCCGACGGCAATCAGCAATGCCAGCAATAACAGGTTCAATAATATCCGCCGACTGAAATCGAGCGCGTTCCAGAGTAAGCGAAAACCCTTGCCTATCCAGAGAAAAGGGGTGAATTTCATACGAATCCTTGGTGAGTGATGAACTTGGCACCGCTTGCTTCAGACTGATACAACACCAGAACAAATGGTGAAAAGCAGTGCAGAAGCGACGGCGCGTCGCGAGAGTTTATTCTGGCCAGATGGCTTGTAAAACCTGTGCCAGGTGCGCACCGGCGCGTACCAGGGCGTCTTCCTTGACGTTTTGCATGGTTTTTTCGTATTCCAGTGGCAGGGCTATGGACCAGTTATTGCCGCGCTTATTTGGCGTACTTTGACTGAATTGCGTGCCGTTAAACACGGTCTTGGCGTCGTGGATCGCATCGTTGGCCCACAGCACTGGCCATTGATCGATCGCGGCAGCAGGTTTGGCGACGGCGTGCGCCTTTTTCGCCAGCATGTCGTTCATGCGTCCATGTTTAAATTGCTGTGGAATGTCGTCCCACAGCGCATGCAGGTTGCCGCAGGGGCATTGCAGGGCATTGCCGCCGATGGTGTTGGTGCCGTGGTCATAATGGCCTTCATCCGGATTCACTTTTTTACCGGCCGCATCCAGAAATACCGATCCCACGTGCAAAGGCTGATGGATATCGCCCACATAATGCGCTAACACCGCCAGGGCTTCGTGCTTGTCCTTGAACTGAAACGGCTTGGGTTGCGGCTTATCTTCCAAGACCAGGATGGCTGCCTGAATCGCGTGGACGACATCATGATCGCTGGTGCCAGCCAGACCGGTTTCGTAATGATCATGTTGCAGAGCGACATCGGCGTAGTGATATTGCTTATGGCAATTTTCTTCATCGAAAGCCGGGTTGCAGTTGGTGTTGTTACGACGGACATAATCGGCCATCGCGGCAATGCCGGATGCCGTTTCAAACTGCGCGCATTCCGGATAACGACCGGTTGACGTGTAAGCAAAGTCTTTTTCGGGCGAGATACCTTTGACGCAATCGGCCCAGACAGCAATTTTTTCCAGGCTGGTGTCGCCCAGTAAAGCCTTGACCTGGGCGCCCGCTTTAGTGCCAACCAGCAATTGATCGGCAATTGCGCCAACGGTTTGATGGCCTTCGGCGCCCCAGGCGAAGCTCAATTGCGGCAAACAGGTCAGTGCGGCCATCAGAGCCGGGATCAGAATTCTTTTCATAAGCGTCAGGGGAAAATGGATAAAAGTTGCAGAACCAGTTGGATGTTGGATTTGCCAATGAGTTCAGAAGGTGTTGTAATTTGCGCAATTTCACGCACGCCTTACGCGTTATTGTATGTTGCAAAAATGACGAGAATATCGCAAAGACGGAAAAAAGTGTGATCTTCAAAACGCTAGTTGCATACGCATGCTCAATACATGGGCCGGATGGCCAGACAGTTTGCCGCTGAACCAGGCAATTTCATAGCGCAGCGTCTGGCGATCAGCAATGGGCAAGTCGCCTGACATTACGGGGCCGATACGGTGCGACTGTCGCGCTGTCGGTAGCCAGTGATTCCATGTTCCGAGTTCGCCGAAACCTTGCAAGCCAAATGCCAGTGCGGGTTTCCAGCGGTATTTTGCCTGCCATTGGTATTTCATTTGCATGCTGCTGCTTTGCTCGGAGCGATAGCTGCGCTCAAAAAACACATTGCCATTGAGTTGTACGCGCCCGACATCGGTCTGCAAGGCTGGCCCGAATTCAAATCCCAGCCCGCGCGACGTGTCGCTATAGTGCTCCAGATGTGTGTGCAAGGCCAGATCAAACGGATAGTCGCCTTGCGTCAGCAAATAATCGTTTTGCCAGGTGAGGGAATTGGCTTGCAGATGATCGGCACCATGCCTGATCCAGGTGCCGTAGAGTTCGGTGTACCAGCGCGTGTCGGGCATATAACCAAAGCCGATTTCTGGCGCTGTCGTACTGGATTGATTGTTGTTCAGGGATGTCCAGGATTTGAAGTCCAGCGTTTTTTCACCCGCGTTTTCATAGACAGAAACCAGATAATAGCCGGACCCTGCTTGCGCTTGCTGCATCACTGGCAGTAAAAATCCTGCCAGCACAGCAGACAGCGCCATGTGTTTCGGTTTCAGCAAGCTATTTCGCACATTTTTCATTGTCGTCATGAACGTCGAATAGGGATGTTGCCGGTAGCAGTATGCTGTACAGCATGGCAGATAAATCCAGAATTGCAAACCGCACCGTCGCTGCGGAAAATAAATTGCGTAAGCAACTAGCGCACGCAACTAAGGTACGCGAACAGGCAGTAATTTTTCGAGCGTGTCATCGGTGCTCAGGACGATGCCAAATTGCTGCTGCAATTGCTGACGTAGCGCGTCGACAGAGGGAATCGGCGACTCGGTGCGGCTCTCCGGCTTTGTGCTGATGAACAAGCCATTGGAAATAGTCAGACGACCGTCATTCGTTGCGATAGAGCACAGAGATTTTTGCGTGAAATGCGAAAGTGGCGAGTTTTGCTGATAAGCGCACATTGCGTCAAAATCGCTGAGATTGTGCGATGTCAGTCGGAATTGGTACTGTGGTTTCCAATGCTCGTCTTGTTTGCTTTCCAGTAAAACATACTGGCCATCTGCTTCCAGGACGATTTTGTAGACCACACCGTTTTCGCTGACAACTGCGCCGTCCAGCGTTAGCGGGGTACGAAAGCATTCACCAAAACCGACATCAGCGATCCATGCTTGATCGCGGTGTCGCACCAGAAGCAGCATATGATCAAATTCAGGGCCGTAGCTTTGCCCGTTAAACACGCGTGCTGAAAGCAGGTCAACGCTAAAGCCGATCTGCCTTAACAAGTAGGCAAAGCCATAATTGAGTTCGTAACAAAACCCACCGCGCCCCTGCCGCAGGAGTTTGTCCAGGATAGCCGTCTCCGATAGCACGATGCGTTTACCCAGATGGATATCCAGATTTTCAAATGGCAC
>JAGWUK010000617.1 GCA_028868455.1 Burkholderiales bacterium
GCGATCCGACAATTACTCGAATGGCATATTGTCAGAAAAGAGCAACGTGAAAGGGAGTTGCTGACAATGACACCTGAACAGCGTTACCAGGCTTTTCTGACCTCGTACCCACAACTGTCGTCGCGCATACAATTGCGCGACGTGGCGCACTATCTGGGTGTGACACCTGAGGCTTTAAGCCGTATCCGCAAACGTTTGCGAGTGTAAATCATTGTGTAGACCGCCAATTTTGTATTGGGGATGATGTAGCATTATTGTTTCGTTCCAATTGTCGGAAGGTTGACGCAATACCGCTGCGACAGTGTTTCGGCTCGTGATCGACAGATGTGCATTCACAATGTCGCCATTTTTTGCCGAAGAGATTTTGCGCAGAGACTACAAGTCTCGCATCTGATTGACAATAATGATTATGGCCGGCAGCGTTGTCTGCTTAGGCTGTCCGGCGCGGAGCGTAATTTTGATGTTTTGCATTTCTTTCCCTGGGCAACGATGATTTTTCGCAAACAGTTAATGCTTGCAGTATTGTGTATCGGCGCACTGCTGATGACTTTTGCGGCGAAAAACGCCAGTGCGATGGAGCGCGTGACCTTGCAATTGAAGTGGACGCACGCTTTTCAGTTTGCCGGATACTATGCGGCAAAAGAGCTTGGTTATTACCGCGACGCAGGTCTGGATGTCAGTATCAAGGAAGCGCCCCCAGGTATCAGTCCTGTTGATGAAGTGTTGAGTGGCCGCGCGAATTTCGGCGTTGGCACCAGCGGCCTCTTATTGGCGCGCAATGACGGCAAACCTGTGGTCGTGCTTGCCGTGATTTTTCAGCACTCTCCGCAGATATTGATTTCCCGTCGCTTTTCGCCAGTGCAAAGCGTGGATGACCTGGTCGGAAAACGCATGATGCTGGAACGACAGTCGGAAGAGTTGCTGGCATTTTTAAAGCATGAGGGCATTCCGCTGGACCGTATCCGCCTGATGGAACACAGTCTGACACCGCAAGACCTGATGGACGACAAAACCGATGTGATATCGGCTTATTCGACTTATGAATTGTATGAGTTAAACCAGGCGAAATTTCCTTACCAGATTTATTCGCCACGTTCAGCCGGGATCGATTTTTACGGCGACAATTTGTTTACGTCCGAGTCTGAATTACAAGATCATCCTGACCGGGTTCGCGCTTTCCGTGCAGCCAGCCTGAAGGGGTGGGAATATGCAATGGCTAACCCAGATAAGATCATTGACCTGATTTTGAGCCATTACACGCAAAATCATACCAAGGCTTTCTTTCAATTTGAATCTGCGCAAATGGTGCCATTGTTGCGTAGCGATCTGCTCACCATTGGCTATATGAATCCCGGACGCTGGCGCCATATTGCTGATACCTATGCAGAATTGGGGATGTTGCCAGCCAATTTTCCTTTGGACGGTTTTTTATATGACGCTAATCCAGAGGCGGATGGTCGTCTGAAATGGTTTTATTTCTGGACCATGATTACGTTGGTCATTGCCGGTGGCGTCGCAGGTGTCGCCTGGTATATTTTTCGCGTTAACAGGCGCCTCGCAGTGAGCCTGGAAGAAATTCAGCAGACGCAATTGCGGTTAAAACTTTTGTCGATGGCCGTCGAACAAAGCCCGACATCTGTATTGATTACGGGGGCTGACAGTGTGATTGAATATGTGAATCCGAATTTCACGAAAGAAACCGGTTATTCGTCCGAAGAAGCGATCGGCAAAACACCCAAAATATTGCAGTCGGGTATGACGCCCACGAGCACGTATCGCGAACTGTGGCAGCATTTGTTGAGCGGAAAAATCTGGACCGGTCAACTGGTGAATCGTCGTAAATCAGGCGAAATTTACTGGGAAGAAGCACATATTGCTCCTGTCAAAAACGCTAAAGGGGAGACGACGCACTATGTCGCCGTGAAGCTGGATATTACGGAACGTAAGCAGGCGAGCGACCGTCTTGCTCATATGGCGCATCATGATGTACTCACGAATTTACCGAACCGTATCTTGTTTTTTGAACGCGTGACGCAGGGATTGGCGCTGGCCAAGCGTCACCAGACATTGCTGGCATTGATGTTTATCGATCTCGATAACTTCAAGCCTATCAACGATAATTTTGGGCATGCCACCGGAGATCTGATTTTGCAGGAAGTGGCAAAGCGTATGACGGCCTGTCTTCGAGAGTCGGATACGGTGGGACGCATAGGCGGCGACGAATTCGTCGCATTGCTATTGGACGTCGGCAGTGAAGAAAGCGCGGTTAAGCTCGCCGACAAAATCCGCAGCGCTTTAAAGCAAGGGTACACAATAGAAAACCAGACGCATTATATTTCCAGCAGCATCGGTATTGCCATGTATCCCGAACACGGAGAAAACGATCTGGAACTGGCGAAGAACGCGGATTTTGCGATGTACCATGCGAAAGCCAGCGGACGCGATATCGTCAAGGTCTTTCACAAGACAATACCGGA
>JAGWUK010000618.1 GCA_028868455.1 Burkholderiales bacterium
GCAGCACGCACATCAAGGAAGAAATCGAAAAAATCCGTCTGCAAATGGATGACGCCAAACGCAAAGGCGACTGGCAAACCATGTCGCAATTGCAATATGGACGTTTGCCAGAGCTGGAAGCGCAACTCAAGCAGGCGGACATCGCTTCTTCCGATACGTCGGGCACGTCGAAAAACAAATTGTTGCGCACGCAGGTCGGTGCTGAAGAAATTGCTGAAATCGTTTCGCGGGCAACGGGTATTCCGGTGTCACGCATGATGCAAGGTGAGCGCGAAAAATTACTGCACATGGAAGACGCACTGCATCAACGTGTCGTCGGGCAGCACGAAGCGATTGTTGCTGTATCGGATGCGATCCGTCGTTCGCGCGCCGGTTTGGGCGATCCTGGCCGTCCGTATGGCTCGTTCATGTTCCTGGGGCCAACGGGGGTAGGGAAGACGGAATTATGCAAGGCTTTAGCTGGTTTCCTGTTCGATACCGAAGAAGCTTTGATTCGCATCGACATGAGTGAATTCATGGAGAAGCATTCAGTAGCACGCCTGATCGGTGCGCCTCCGGGTTATGTTGGTTACGAGGAAGGTGGCTATCTGACGGAAGCCGTGCGCCGCAAACCATATAGCGTGATTTTGCTCGATGAAGTCGAAAAGGCACATCACGATGTGTTTAACGTGTTATTGCAAGTATTGGACGATGGTCGTATGACCGATGGACAAGGTCGCACTGTCGATTTCAAAAACACCGTGATCGTCATGACATCGAATCTTGGATCGCACAAAATACAAAGCATGGACGATAGCGAACCAGCATTAGTCAAGATGGCTGTCATGGCAGAAGTGCGTGAACATTTCCGTCCGGAGTTTATCAATCGCATCGATGAAATCGTCGTGTTTCATGCGCTGGATGCCAAAAATATCGGTGCTATTGCCAAAATTCAGTTGCATGTTCTGGAGCAGAGGCTGGCGCAGATGGACATGGGATTGCATCTCAGCGAAGACGCCTTGCAGAAAATTGCCGAAGCCGGTTTTGATCCTGTCTATGGTGCACGCCCACTGAAACGGGCGATCCAGCAGGAAATCGAAAACGTCTTGTCCAAGATGATCTTGCAGGGCAAATTCGGACCGAAGGACGTGATTGATATCGATGCAAAAGAAGGTGAACTGGTGTTTTCCAAAGCCTGATCGCCACTTCTTTTTTTAACAAAGGGCGAGGTCTGAAAAGGTCTTGCCCTTTTTCATTCATACCATCTCGGCAACTCCTTTTTCAGCATTAATTGCCTGCGTTCTGCCGATATTGCGCGCCAGTGCCAGTGGGTAAGCGGTGCTGAATGCTTCAACGCGTTTGCGTGTTTGTTCCGGATCGGAAGGTGTGCGGAAAAGGGATGTCAGTTTGGGAATATACGCAAACTGATTGCCATGCGCATAGCGAACCCATAGAGTCCAGTCTTCCAGCGCATCCAAGTCTTCATCGAAACCGCCGCGTAGTTCAAATAATGCGCGCTCAAATAAAACAGCCTGAATCGGCATGAAATTATGGTGACGCAAAGTTGCATAGTCATAATCCTGACGCAAAGCAGGAGGCACCTGATAGGAATGCTCGGTATAGAGACCTTGTGCGAGTTGGCTGCTGTCGGTCAGCACTTCCCAGGCCAGTGTATAGGCCGCTTTTGCGTGCGGTTGTGTTAGAAGCGCGTTGACCAGGACTTCAACGTGATCGGCGAACAAAAGATCGTCGTCATCAAGGAAAACGCACCAGCGACCGTTTGCCTGTTTTAATCCGTGATTGCCCGTAGCAGACCTGCCGCATTTTGGCAGGCCAAAGAATCTCAACGGCGATGGCACATCCTCTGCCATCGCTGCAACTAAAGGCTGCATCGTCTCACCGCCGTCCTCGACGATGATGTGTTCAATATTCGGGTAGGTTTGTCGCGCCACCGAAATAATCGCCTGACGCAGATAGGTTTCACGACCGCGATAGGTGCGGGTAATGACGCTGACCAGCGGTGGTGCGTCCGGTAAATCACTTTGCTCAATAAATGCGCCATCACGTATCATTTCAAAGTCCCATTCGCGGAACGGAAATTGAATCGTGCTAGCAACCCGTGACAGCAGGATTTTTGGCAACAGGCCAGCTAATTTCAGCAAATGCCGCAATACGTCGAGACGGGAGCCAGGGTAAGCTTGCGATCCCATCAGCAGTCTGGCGCCAAGCAGGGGAACGGCCAAAGCATCCCAGCGGTTGCCGTATTTCAGCCGCAGGTATAAGTTGGCGAACGTGCTGCCCGTGTATTGCAAGCGCTTTACCTGACCTGCGCTTTCATACGTGTAATGCCAAACTGTTGCTTGCGGACAGTAGCGCAAAATATATCCGGCGCGTCGCAGTCGATAAGATAATTCAACGTCTTCCCCATACATGAACAGGGTCTCATCAAAGCCCCTTACGGTTTGCAACGCCGACCGTCGCAGCAGGACACAGGCGT
>JAGWUK010000619.1 GCA_028868455.1 Burkholderiales bacterium
AGCCGGCCGCGCATAGCGATGTGCACCGCAATTCAGCCTTTTTCTCGCTTGCGACTTTTGCGCAAGAATCGGGAATACCGCAATACTAGGATAGAGTATGCTTATTTTTAGCCGTAATGCGCCTATATTCATTGCGACACACAAATATACTCTCCCTATTTCCGGAAAATCATGAAACAAGATTATAGTTTTCTGTGGCACGATTATGAAACTTTCGGGGCACAGGCGCGGCGCGACCGGCCTGCGCAATTTGCCGCCATACGCACCGATGCCGAACTCAACGAAATCGGCGAACCGATGATGTTGTATTGCCAGCCTGCGCCCGATTTCCTGCCCGATCCTGTCGCCTGCCTGATTACGAAAATCACGCCGCAAATTTGTCTCGAGCGCGGCATTCCGGAATATCAGTTCGCCGCGCAAATCGAAGCCGCTTTCAGCCAGACAGGCACCATTGGCGTGGGCTACAACACGATCCGTTTTGATGACGAAGTTACCCGCTTTCTGTTCTGGCGCAATCTGATTGACCCGTATGCGCGTGAATGGCAAAACAATTGTGGCCGCTGGGATATTCTTGACGTGGTGCGTACGGCGTACGCGCTGCGCCCTGACGGTATTGAATGGCCAACTAACGAAGAAGGCAAAACCAGTTTTCGTCTCGAACATCTGACGGCAGCAAATCATATCGGCCACGCCGCAGCCCACGATGCCCTGTCAGATGTACGCGCCACAATTGCGCTGGCGCGCCTTCTGCGTGACAAGCAGCCGAGACTGTTCGAGTTTTGTCTGGCCTTACGCAAAAAAGAACGCGTCATGGAGGAAATCGGACTGCCAGTCAAAAAACCGTTTCTCCATGTGTCCGGCATGATTCCGGTTGAGCGCGGTTGCATCGCTGCCATGTGGCCGCTGGCCATGCATCCGCAAAACAAGAACGAAGTCATCGCCTGGGATCTCAGCTTTGATCCGTCCGAGTTAATGACACTGGATGCAGCGACCATTCAATTGCGGATGTTCAGCAAAGCCACAGATTTACCCGAAGGCTTGAGCCGCCTCCCCATCAAGACCATCCACATCAACAAGTCCCCGATCGTTATCAGCAATCTCAAGACCCTGGATGCCGCACGCGCAGAAAAATGGGGACTGGATATGACTTTAGTGCAGCAACATGCTGCCACAGCCGCACAAATTGGCGACCTGTCTGCCACCTGGCAAGCTGTGTTTGATCGCCCGCAGAGCGCGATCACCGATGTAGATGAAGATTTGTACGGTGGTTTCATCGGCAGCAATGATCGCCGCCTGCTGAATGATTTACGTACACGTACGCCAGCGCAGTTGAGCCAAGCTCATCCGACGTTTCAAGACCAGCGCCTGGAAGAACTCTTGTTTCGATATCGGGCACGTAATTTCGCCGATAGCCTCACGCCAGAAGAACAAACCGCTTGGGAAACGCATCGTGCAGCGCGCCTGCACGATGGTGCCGCTGGCGCCTTAACGGTCGATCAGTTTTTTGAGAAAATTGACGCCCTGTCTGAAACAGCAAGCGAACAAGACGAAGATATTCTCGGTGCCTTATATGATTATGCCGAGCAGATAACGCCCATGCGATAAGCGAGCGCCAACATCATCGCCGAAAGCAAAAACGCCCGGTTATCTTCCGGGCGTTTTTATGTTTAAAGCGATACCGTGTATTGCTTATTGGCCAGCACGTATCAAGGATTGATTAAACTTTTCAGCGTTTTGATAACCAATCACACGCACGCCAGAAATTTCCTTTCCTTGCTGATCGAAGAAAATGATTCCTGGCGGACCAAACAAGCCAAAGCGCTTCAACAAGGCTTTGTCGTCGGCATTATTAGCCGTCACATCGGCTTGCAGCAACAGCATGGTATTCAGCTTGGCTTTAACCTTGGCTTCCGGAAAAGTCAGCTTTTCCATTTCTTTGCAGGAAACGCACCAATCTGCATAAAAATCCAGCATGGCTGCTTTACCTTTGGATTGAGCCAGCGCGGCATCCAGTTCGGCAATGCTATGCACACGGGTAAAGGTCACGCCTTCAACGTGTTCCCCGAATAAATGCGCCAGCGGCGCAAACACGTCGCGACCGCCGGTACTGACGCCAACCAGTTGCACCAAGCCGACCAGAGCAAACACAACGGCAACGACTTTGGAGGGCATTCCGCCTTTATGTATGAACAACTGGTATACAGCGTAGCCCATGAACAACACGGCCCATCCGGTCATTTGCGCCCAGACAGGAATTACAGGTGACACCAGCCACAAGGCCATCGCCAGCATCAGCACACCAAAGAAGCGCTTGATGCTTTCCATCCATGCGCCTGCACGTGGCAATACGCTGCCCGCAGAAATACCAACCAATAGCAATGGCATGCTCATTCCCATCGCCATCGAAAACAAGGCCACGCCACCGACGACCACATCACGCGTCTGGCTGATATACACAAGCGCACCAGCCAAGG
>JAGWUK010000620.1 GCA_028868455.1 Burkholderiales bacterium
CCTAATTTTTAAGCTTTTCGGGGAGCGAACCAGTATTGTTGTAAAGTCGATTCACATTTCTTTGAACCACGTAGATTAGGGGTAAAAAATGGCACACTTATACGATCAATTGGCATCCGCAATTGCAAAATCAGCGCAAGATCCTGCATACCGCACCAAATTGTTGTCAGACCCAAATGCTACTTTGGCTGCTGATGGCGTTAGCGTCGGCGGTGCAAAAATTACGATGGAGTGGACAGAAATCACCAATGTCCTGAGTATCTTGGTTGAGAATGGCGGTGCTAACTGGAACGGCTCAATTGTTCTGAGTATTAAAAAGTAAGCCACCGAAACAGAAGCAGAGCACATAGCTCGATTGGGCTATGTGTTTGTAGGTAGCGAATGTCGCTTGCATTTCAGATTGAGAATTAACGGCAATGCGCTTGAATTAAACGCGCAGCATCAATCAGTTTTGGCCCCTCGCACCAATCGATTTTGTAATTTTTCGCCGCCATAGCGATGACGTATGATTCGTCAAATTGTACAAAATAAAAATTCCACAAAGACTTAGCTTTTTCATCGCTTGCCTTTATCAGCCGTGCATGCGATTTTGCATCAATATGGAATACGATCGTATTCGGTTCAGTTAGTAATCCTTCACCAGTCGCTTTCAGGAACGCTTCTTTTAAAGTCCAGAATTCATAAAATTTGCGCAGTCTGCAATGCGCGTCAAAATCATTGACTGCCTGAATTTCAATGGCGTCGAAAGCGAGCTGCATCAGATCATCAATATCGACGTCGGTACGCAGCAGTTCAACATCTACTCCTATTGGCGTATGTTCATTGATTGCAAAAACAATCGTTTCTCCGGCATGTGCAATGCTGATAAAGGGCAGGTGAATATTGTCCTCGCTAACGCATCGCAAAAACGGTTTTCCTGTACTTTCTAATGCAACGGCAATTTCAGAAACGGGGATGTTCAATATGTGCGATGCAACGAGTTTTGCCAATACCCGTCCTCCGAGAAAACGATCGCGATCATCCAGATGTTGATAGCGCAGGCAACGTTGCAATTCTTCAGCGCTGAGTAAAGTCTTTAATGCGGATCTATGCTGGCGTATGTGCGGCAACTGCACGACCCAGATTTGCGGTGTATCTGAAAGTGAAATTCGTTGTAGGTTTGCTTGCATAGGGTGTCAGTACAAAGTTGAATTTCGATGAGGTGGCAGTATGAGATTTGACATCGAAAACTATTATCTGGCGACATGTTCGTTGTATGCTCGACAGCAAATCGAGAATCTGACTATCTTTAAGGAGTTTCGCGTTGAAAGTAATTGCTTATCCATTCGCCGGAGGAAATTCATACAGTTACGCCAGACTGGCTCGCGGGCACACATATGAATGGGTGACGCTGGATCCGCCAGGGCATGGTACGCGATTACAGCAGACTCTGGAGAGCAGTATATCCGGCATTGTATCTGCTCTTTTGGAACCGACATTACGCGCAGTGGGCAGCGATAAATATTTTTTGTTTGGACATAGTATGGGCGCCTATCTGGCATTAGCGATGCTGGACAGGCTGGTTGAAATGGGCGCGGACTTGCCGGAATGTCTCATTTTGTCTGGCGCCAATGCTCCGCATCGGATCACGCATCAGTCGCATTCAACGCTGCCGCGCAGCCAGTTTTTTCAATGGCTGTCAGCTATGGGCGGAATTTCTGCCGAAGTGATGGCTGAGCCGGAGTTAATGGAATTATTTGAACCTATTCTGAGGGCTGATGTGGCAGCGGTGGAATCCTATGCCGGTACGTTCATGCGCGAATATAGTGTGCCGGTGCGCATATTACTCGGACTGCACGACAAAATTGTGTCACCTGAAGCGCATGGCTGGGAAGACTGTTTTGTTTCCTCACCTGAAATACACATTCTTACGGGAGGGCATTTTTTCCTCTTCGATGATATAGCGAAAGTACAAAGTCTGATTGCATGATCGATGCACATTCGTTTTTATTGATGTTCTTAGAGTGATGCGTGGCCTGGATTCCGGCAAGTGGGGAGGAATGTTGATGATCGGTAGGAACTTAATTTTGCAAAAAAACTCTTACGTCCGCTTCGGGAAAAGGCGCAATTCTTTGCGAAAAATGTAGATAAGCATACTTTACCGAGATAAATCAGGGGTGGCGCAACATTGCTCAAGCAGAGTTTGGTGACGAGGAGTCATTTTACTAATGACGCGGATTTGCGTAAGCCCAATAAATAAAAAGGAAATGAGATGATCAAATCACCAATGAAATTAAAGGCGCTAGCCTTTGCTACTCTTCAGGTACTGCTGACATATCCTGCTGCCAGCATGGCTGCGGCGAGCAATGAAGTGAAGCAAGTCGCTGTGGCGGCCACGTTAAATACAGGGATGGATACCAGTGTTGCGCCGGGCGACGACTTCAATCGTTATGCGAACGGCGCCTGGGAAAAAAATGCAGTCATCCCGGAT
>JAGWUK010000621.1 GCA_028868455.1 Burkholderiales bacterium
AGGCCGAAGGCAGTCGTGCTGCGGACGTGGCAAGTTCAATCAGCGGCGTACGCAAAGTGGTTAAAGTGTTTGAATACATTAGCGAGGCCGAGCTAAAAGAATTGTTGGCATCGCCAAATAAGACGAACACAAGCAACTAATATTGGAATAAAACCGACCGGCGATTTTTTCGTCGGTTTTCTTTTTTGAGGGAAAACTATGATCTCATTAATTGTTGTGCTGGTTATTGTTGCCGTCATTGTATTCTGGGTAATCGGTGTGTATAACCGGTTGGTGAGCTTGCGCAATCGATTCAAGAATGCCTTCGCCCAGATTGATGTGCAATTGAAGCGTCGCTATGACCTGATCCCAAATCTGGTCGAAGTGGCGAAAGGCTATATGAAGCACGAGCGCGAGACGCTGGAAGCCGTTATTTCTGCGCGCAACCAGGCCGTGACAGCAAATAGTAAAGCCGGTATCGATCCGTCTGATGCGGCTGCTGTGCAGCAACTGAGTGCCGCAGAGGGCACGCTGACGGCCTCGCTAGGAAAAATGTTTGCTTTATCAGAGGCGTATCCTGACCTCAAAGCAAATCAAAATATGATGCAGTTAACGGAAGAGCTGACTGGAACCGAAAACAAAATTTCGTTCTCGCGTCAGGCATATAACGATAGCGTCATGCAATATAACATCGGTATCGAACAGTTCCCTGGTTCGATTATTGCGAACATGTTTGGCTTTCGCGCAGGTGAGTTGCTGCAGGCAACCGAATCCGCCGAAGAGCGCAAGGCCGTTAAAGTATCATTTTAAACGCGCAATCTTCCCCTAGAAGTCCACATGGATTTTTTTGAACAACAAGACCAGGCACATCGCCAAAGCCGGAAATTATTGTTTCTTTTTTTTCTGGCGGTATTAGCTATCGTCATTACTGTCAATGTCAGCCTGGCGCTGGTATGGCATTGGGCGTATGGCGCGCGTGCAACTGGACCGGTGACTTATCCGCACGGATTTTTCATCGTCAACACGGCGATTACTCTGCTATTTATCGGCGGTGGCACCATGGTGGAAATGTACCGCCTGCGTGAAGGTGGCGATGCGGTAGCGCACATGGCTGGCGGACGGCTGGTGATGCCTTCATCGCAGGATATACAAGAGCGTCGTTTGCTGAATATTGTTGAAGAGATGGCGCTGGCATCCGGTATCGCCTGCCCACGCGTGTATGTGATGGACAGAGAGGATGCAATTAATGCGTTTGCTGCCGGCTATCATCAGAATGAGGCTGTCGTGGCGGTTACCCGTGGTGCGTTAACGCGTCTGACGCGCGATGAGTTGCAAGGCGTGATCGGGCACGAGTTCAGTCATATTCTGAACGGCGATATGCGTATGAACATCAAACTGATTGGCGTTTTGTTTGGCATACAAATGATTGCTGGCTTCGGTCAGCAATTATTGTATTGGGGGACGCGCTTTGCGGGAGGCTCTTCGCGTAGCCGCGACGATAAAGGCCCTCCTATACAACTGGTTATCATCGTCGTCGGTGCCGTGTTGTTTGTGGTCGGCTACGTGGGAATTTTTTTCGGCAGGCTTATAAAATCGGCCGTGTCCAGGCAAAGAGAGTTTTTAGCGGATGCCAGCTCCGTGCAATTTACGCGTAACCCAGACGGTATTGGTGGCGCGCTACGCAAAATTGGTGGTCTGACGCGTGAAAATGCGTGTGGATCGCGCATTGATAATCCACATGCAGAACAGCTATCGCACATGTTTCTCGGCGCGGCACGCCCTAACCTGTTGGCAGGTCTGTTCGCTACTCATCCACCGCTGGAAGAGCGCCTGAAGCGCGTTTATGGTCGCAACATGGGGTTTCTTGATGCCAGCGAGATCATTGAGCCTGGGACTGAAGGCTTGCCGGAGGGTGTGTATGGGTTTGGTGCGCGAAACGTACTCGCCGCACAACAGGCGCGCAACGACAAGGCGATGTCAGTCAAGAGCGCTGAAACTTTGGCGACAGATTTCGGACATCACGGTAGTGCCAATATCAGTCCCGATTTACTTCTGGCGGCCAGGGATACTTCTGGCGCAGCTGCCTTGGTCATGGCGCTTTTGCTTGACCGCAGCCAGGCAGATGCATTTTCTCTGCAATTGTGCATATTGCAGCAGGCGCCGTCAGGACAAGGTAGTCAAGCAGAAAAAATATTATTCGAAATAGAGGCTTTGCCTCGCAGCATGAGGCTTCCTTTGCTTGATTTGGCGATGCCCGCGCTGAAGCTCTTATCCTCAGATCAAAAGACGCAGTTGCTTTCAATTGTTCATAAATTGATTGCTGCTGATCAGCGTATGAGTCAGTCTGAATTCGTTTTGCAAACAGTGCTGGAACGCCGTCTGGGACCGCAGGCAGCCAGAGGCCTGTCAATTCGTTACGCGAAATTGTCGCAACTTACGCAAGAGGTGAAGTTGTTGCTTTCGTTGGTAGCGCATGATCAGTGCGATTTG
>JAGWUK010000622.1 GCA_028868455.1 Burkholderiales bacterium
TTTGCCTGTCGCTTTAACTCAACCTCTTCCGGTCCATCGCCGACGATAACAATGGGCATATTAGTTCCAACTGCCGCCTCCAACAAAACATGCAGTCCTTTGTAATACCTCAACATACCGACAAACAGAAAGAAACGATCGCCGACTTTCTTTCGCCAATAATTTAATTTTTCTGTAGAAGGTACAGGATAAATTCCCTTATCCAACCCATACGTGATGACTTCTGTTTTATCTCTATATCGTGCGAGTGTTGGGCTCGTTGCTAAATAATTGGGCGACGTCGCGACAATCCGATCGACATTCTTCAAAAAACAATGCTTAAGCGGGGCATATAATTTCAGCAAATATTTTTGCCTGACTATATCTGAATGATAGGTTACTACAGACGGTTTTTTTATACGCACAAGAAAATGTGCGAGATCCATAAAGGGCCACGGAAAATGATAATGAATAACGTCAACCTGTTCGGCTAACTCTGCCAAACGAGACAAGGCATTCCAAGAAAAACCAGTAGAAGCAATCTCAAAATTCAAATGCGCGCGATGAACCTTGTGTCCCTCAAAATCGATTTCCGGGTTATCGGCGCACCTGGTCAAAGTTAAAATCTCGTTTTGAATCCCCAAACGTGTTGTCCCAACAGCCAATTGACGTATCACTTGCTCCACACCGCCAAAGGTATCAGGATAATAGGTGCGGTAGAAATGCAAAATTTTCATAGCGTCTGCGCCTAGCGATTTTTAACCACGTTATAGGCCATGACCGTGTTACCAATACACGCGTCCCAAGTCAACGCTGATGCTCGTATTCTGCCGCTCTCAATTGCATTTGATCGCCAATCCTTATCTTCCAAGGCCTGTAGTATTCCCTTACAAATTGACGCTACATCGCCAGGCTCTACTAGCATGGCAGCTCCGTCGGCAACTTCAGGCATAGAAGAACAGTTCGAAGTTAACACAGGGACACCGCTGGCCATTGCTTCGGCAATTGGCAACCCAAATCCCTCATACCAAGAAGGATAGGTAAATAGTCTGCATCCTGCATATAGAGCAGGAAGAATATTTTGATCCACAAACCCTAAATATTTTAACCACCCTTCACGCTGAGCACGATCAATGTCTTTATGAATTTCTTCACTCTGCCAACCTGGGGCGCCGACAAGAACCAGAGGCCATCTGCTTCTAACCTTTACCGGCAAATTTGCGTACGCAGCCAATAGGTTTGTAAGATTTTTTCTCGGTTCAATAGTGGAAACAAAAAAACTATACCCGTCAGGTTTTAATCCAAATTGTTTTAGCAGTGGAATAAGCTCTTCTTTTGTACGAGGACGAAAGATACTATCAACCCCCAAAGGAACTGCATGAACTTGATCAGTGCGTAAGCTAAACTCCTGCATTATTTCTTGCTTTGTCGCCAACGAATCGGTCAAAATCATGCTTGCTCGTCGAACTGACTCAGGGATCACTTTCATTGCCCTTCTAACACGAGTAGCCGGATGCCACTGAGGAAAGCGGAAGACAGATAAATCATGAACTGTCACTAATGATCTCATACTGGTGTCTGGCAACAAATAATTGGGACCATGAAATATGCTATCGGTACACTTTGACAAACTGCGTTTTGCCAGCCAAGGAACCAATTTTCCATAGGCATAAGACACAAGCTGCGAACTCCCTAACCTTTGTCTCAGACTTGAGCCTGACCGACTGTTTTGCTGATTACTTCCCAGATCAAGAGACGGCAATGCGCTCCAAAAACCATCAGACAAAAAACGCACTGAATTGATTTCTGACTGCATTGGCAATCTCGTCGCCAATTCCCACGCATAGCGCCCTACACCAGCTAACGGCGGATGGATAGCCTCAATCGACAAAACCACATTCATTGAAGGTCTCCGCTGTACAACATCCAGGACAACGTATCTTTTAATGGGATCGGCTTCAATTCACCTATACAACGATATAAAGATGATGGATCGCCGGTCAATTTTTTTACTTCGTTTGCTCGAACAAATGCAGGATTAACTTTGACATCAAGATCATATCCCGCAAGCTCACCCGCCATTTGTAAAACGTTTCGTAAACTGTACGCGTGTCCAGAGCAAATATTGAAAGTACGTCCGGCAGGTGCCAATTTTAATAGCCGTGCATATATTTGCACGACATCCCGGACATCAGAAAAATCTCGGGCAACGTCCAGATTTCCCAACTCGATGCTTGTCGCGCGACGTTGAAAATGACTAATGATTTTTGACAGCAAAAAATTGTTTGATTGTCCAACACCCGTATAGTTGAACGGCCTAGTCACAATAATTGGCAATTTTTCCATCCACAACCTAGCAATGTGTTCCATTGCTAACTTGCTGATTGCGTAGTCATTGGCAGGCTGAGCAGGTTCTGATTCCGAAATAATTTCAGTTCTGGTATTGCCGTAAATATTGGCACTGCTCGCAACCAAGACGGCACTAG
>JAGWUK010000623.1 GCA_028868455.1 Burkholderiales bacterium
AAAATGAAAGCGGAACGCGACCTGCAACGTATCGAGGTCGAAGCCAAACAGAAAGTTTCGCGTGCTCGCGCTGAAGCCGAAGCACTGGCGCTGCAACGTCAGCAAGTCACACCAGAATTGCTGCGTCTGCGCGAAACAGAAAATCAGGCCAAGGCGATAGAAAAATGGGATGGTCACTTGCCGACAACCACTGGTGGAGCGATTCCCTTCATTAATCTGACCAACAAATAAACTGCGCAACGAAGATATCCTGAAAAAAAAGGGAGCTGGTTATTCCGGCTCCCTTTTTAGGCAACAAACAAGACTGTCTGGCTCAGTTTGCGACACCCTCAGCAGCAATGACTTGCGCAGCGGCATTAATCACCGCAGCAATCCTGCCGACATCGCGCAATTGCGTGGTCGTCATACCTTCTTTTTTCAGCAATTCAAAATGCGATTTGACGCAGAAATGGCATTTGCCAACGGCAGATGCTGCCAGCGCATACATCTCGAAACGACGCTTATCCACACCGCCATTGGTCGCGTAGGCATTCATGCGCAATTGCGCGGCCTGCGTTTTCAGGTCGGCATCGTCAGCCATTTCTACATACGGATACCAGACATTATTCATGCCCATCAAGGCCGCAGCCGTCAACGCACCGTGAATTTCTTCTGGCGTAATCGCTCCGCTTGCCTTGATGGCGTCAATGATGGGTTTGCTTTTCGCGGCAAACGCAGCCGCCAGTGCGACGCCGACAGCGTCGTTACCTTCTAGACTGGAACGCGCAATCGTACCGTCGATATTCAAACGGATATCCTTGGCATAATCAGGTATCCAACTTTTAATTGAATTCAAGAATTCCATAGTAATTTCCTATCATTTAGTGGTTTTAAAACCCGCCGCAGCGGGTTTGATTGTACTGCTTTAGATCAGCGCCAGAATTGACACTGTGCAGCACTGGCTACATTACAGCGTTGCGCCACCAACAGTACGGTTGCATGGGCACAGTTCGTCCGTTTGCAGACCATCCAGAATACGCAGGATTTCGGTAGGATTGCGGCCAACGTTCAAGTTGTTGACGGAAACGTGTTGAATGACATTGTCTGGATCAACGATGAACGTTGCGCGCAAAGCCACGCCAGCGTTGACGTCGCGTACACCCAGCATATCGACCAGAGAACCGGTAGCATCGCCGAATGCGTAGTGATTCAGTTTATCCAGATCTTTATGCTCACGGCGCCATGCCAGTTTGCAGAATTCGTTATCAGTGGAACCGCCCATCAACACGGCATCGCGGTCAGCGAAGTCATTTGCCAGTTTGGCGAATTCGACGATTTCTGTCGGGCAGACGAAAGTAAAATCTTTTGGATAGAAATAGATGATTTTCCATTTACCAGGAAAAGAGGCTTCGGTGATGTCTTCAAACGCGGATACACCATTTTCTTCATGGTGGTTAAAACCTGGCTTGGCAGCGGGTACTTTGAATGCGTCGAGTTTTTGACCTACAGTTTTCATTAAATTCTCCTGAATTGGCGATCGAACAAAGTGGACAATTCATCCACAACAGGGAACAGCATATCACTATGATTTTTAATTATCCAATAGATTTTAACTACTGAATGCTTAGGCAAAAAATATATCCGCCACCCTGTTCAATCACTACGGCGACGAATGGCTGCCAGCAGGGTAAACCAGAATGTCGTGCCTTTGCCTTCTTCGGTCTGAAAACCGATTTCCCCTCCCATTTTTTCCACAAAGGTTTTGGTGATATTCAGCCCCAAACCCGTGCCGCCCTGCTGGCGCGTATTGGTGCCATCCGCCTGAGCGAATTTCTCGAAAATCTGCTCGCGGAATGCTTCAGGAATTCCGGCTCCTCGGTCCTGCACTTCAACGCGGAAAGCGCCTGCCGTCTCTTTCACACTCACGTCCACGGTTCCTCCCGATGGTGAAAACTTGGCTGCATTGGAAAGCAGGTTGGCAAAGACCTGCATGACGCGCACGCTGTCTCCCATGACCCAGGCCTGGTCTGGATGTTCAACTAAGCGATAACATACGTGCAGCGCCTGGGCGTACGCAGCGTTGGCATCCAATGCCTGCATGGTCAGCGATACCAGGTCAATCCTGTCGATATTCACCACCATCTTGCCGGACGCCAGTTTTTCCATGTCCAGAATATCGTTGACCAGCGTTCCCAATCGCTGGCTGTTCTTGTGGGCGATCTTGATCAATTGCATGATGTTCGGAGCCAGCTCGCCGCCCACACCGCTTTCCAGCAAGCCCAGTGCGCCGCGTATGGAGGTTAGCGGCGTGCGTAGTTCATGGCTGACCACGGATATAAATTCTGATTTCAGGCGATCCGCTTTGCGCTGTTCAGTCAGGTCCAGAACGAATCCCACCCATTCTGTGCTGGAGCCTTCCAGTTGTGCCAGCCCCATCATGACGGGAATCCGTGTTCCGTCCGGGCGGATCAATTCCTCTTCAA
>JAGWUK010000624.1 GCA_028868455.1 Burkholderiales bacterium
TTTCATCAAAGTAGAGAGCTGCATCGAATACTCCTGTAGGTGAATTGACATCAACGGGACTGCGGAGATTCGGATCATAGAGGTCGAATATGACGACATCGTGACGTCTATATGACTTTGACTCGGGCTAACAGACACACTGCTTTCGTGTCGAGCATCGTGTAATGCAGGTTGCTATTGAATGTGCTGTTTGGAGAATGGAAGCACAGTAGTTTGACAAGCATGTGTCAACAATGCGCATTGCACGGCAAGCCAATTACGCGGGACAGTTCCTGACATCGCAAAGTCATTCGGTCGTCACATTGCGCTTGAATAATTCATCTGCATCGTTTTTTCATGCATCGCCATGCGCTCACCTTGGCATGGCAGCGACCCGGAATGGCAATGAATCTTCATCTAGCTGACAGGCATATACAAAAATTGAGACGTTTGATTCATCAAGTCGTAACAAACGAAGTGCATTATTGCTGCAACGCAATATTTCGCTTCATTCAATGAAGTATGCCCGGCAACGTTAGGATCACCATGTCAATTATTTTTCGCCCAGCAATGGCGTTTATGCAGCGCCTCCGTTTATTCCACAAATTTTTAATCGTCGCTCTTCTGTTTGCTGCGCCAGCGTTTCTTGTTTCCAGCCTGCTGATAAAAGAACTCAACAAATCCATTTCTTTCAGTCAGAACGAGCGCATGGGCGTAACGCAGCTCAAGCTCGCACAAGAGCTACTGCAATTGACGCAACAACACCGTGCCTGGCGTCATCTGGCGCTGGCCGGCAATGTGCCGGCCAAAGAAAAAGCGCAAAAACTACAAGATGCCTTGACAGTAAAGCTGACGGCACTGGATCAGATGCAAAAACAATATCCGTCAATGGGAACGGGCGGTGCCATGACCGAAATCAAAACGGCGTGGAGCGATATCCAAAAAAACATGGCGACAGTCAAAGGCAAGGATAGTTATATTGCGCACTCGGCCCTGATTGCGAAAATCTACAAACTGAATACACAAATCGCCGATCGCTCCAATCTCACGCTGGACCCGGAAGTCGAAACCTATTACCTGATCAACATGTTTGCGAAATCCCTGCCTGATCTGGCTGAAGGCATTTCCGACATCGCAGGGCGGGGCGCTTCGTACATCGATACCGGTTTGCTTGAGCCTAATGAAGACTTGCTGATCAGTTCCGATGTTATGCTGGCCAGACATGACATCAATAGGATCACGACGCAACTGGAAACCATGTATCGCGCCAGTCCTGATCTCAAAGCAAAAATGGATGCGCAAAAAACGGTCATTAGCAACAACCTCGCATTTCTGGATCGCACAAAATCAGAGATATTGAACACGGTCGATCAAACTTCGGGAACTGAATTCGTATCCGCAGGATTGAAAAATGCGGAAGGCTGGTATGCCTACGCAAAGCTCGCTGGCAATTTGCTTGATGCGGCACTGGAAGCGCGGATTACGCGCGATGTCATGCATAGAAATGCCTTGGTGCTGGTGATTTTCGCCAGCTTCATTGCGGCAGCTTATTTGCTGACTGGGTTTTATATGTCCTTTTCCGGCGAAGTTGAAGAACTGAGTGAGGCTGTACAGCGTGTAGCCTCTGGCGATCTCAGTACCCGGATTTCGTCTAAAGGTAAAGATGAAATTGCACAATTGCTCAATGCCTTTGAAGGCATGAGCGCAGGTCTGGCGACCTTGGTCGCTGATATCCGCACAGGGACAGAAACCATCGCAATTGCCTCAAAAGAAATTGCTCAGGGCAATGCAAACCTGTCGTCCCGTACTGAACAGCAGGCAGGTTCGCTGGAAGAAACCTCAGCGTCGATGGAAGAATTAACCAGCGCAGTCAAACAAAATGCATCCGGCGCGCAACACGCCAACGACAATGCGCTGACTGCAGCCAATATCGCCAAAGACGGTGGTATTGCCGTGGCACGTGTGACTGATACGATGGGTGCGATACAGCAATCGTCTAAAAAAATCAGCGATATTATCGGCGTGATTGACGGCATTGCTTTTCAAACCAATATTCTCGCGTTGAATGCTTCAGTTGAAGCGGCGCGTGCAGGTGAACAAGGCAGGGGATTTGCAGTGGTCGCAGCAGAAGTGCGCAATCTGGCACAGCGTTCTGCCGGCGCAGCCAAAGAAATCAAGACCCTGATTACCGCCTCGGTCGAGCAAGTCAACGTTGGCTCTAAGCAAGTGCAATTGGCCGGTGCCACGATGGATCAGATTGTGCATTCCATTCAGTCGGTGACTGAAACCATGCATGAAATCACGACAGCCAGCGCCGAGCAACGTAACGGTATTGAACAAGTCAATCAAGCACTGGGCCAGATGGATGCGATCACGCAGCAAAACGCCGCCCTGGTTGAAGAAGCCGCAGCCGCAGCGGAAAGCATGCACGACCAGGCCATCCGCTTGTCGCAAGCCGTCGCTGTATTCAAAATCGCG
>JAGWUK010000625.1 GCA_028868455.1 Burkholderiales bacterium
AATATCGAACAATATTCCGTGCTGCACTAGTAATTTCGTGCATCGTTTGTTTGCACAATAAATGTGCAATTTCACAAATGTTGTGAAAAGAAAATCCTTTGTGAAAGTTGCCTGAAATAAAGGCAATTTTAGCTAGCACAACAGAGAAAATAGCGCTTGCCGTGCAGCAAAATTCGAGTATATTTCTACCTTTACGTCGCAATTTGGCACATTAATGCGCATCTGCATGCATCAAAAAGCTGCCAAATTTTTCAGATGTTCAATCATACGGGAGCCAATTTTTATTCTTCATTTGGCGCAGTTGGCAAGCACGACCCAGTGCTTTGTCTTGATGTCCGGAATGTCATGCAAATTTGGATCACTTCTATAACTATTTTTCTCTCCAGTCACGCATATGAATTTTTCAAAAATGACAGTAGGTAAACGTCTTATGCTGGGCTTTGCTCTAGTATTGGCGCTGTTAATTGCCGTAACCGCCGTCGGTATTTCCCGTATGGCACAAATTCAGGGGCGCCTCGAAAAAATCGTCAATGTCAGCAATGTCGAAACCCGCGTCGCGATTGATATGCGCGCCATCGTCAATGATCGCATGGTGTCGTTGCGCAATCTGACTTTGCTGACAGATCCGGCCGATATGGAACCAGATCTGAAGCGCATCGAAGAACAATCTAAAAAATATGCTGCGGCTGAAGAAGAGCTGACCAAGCTGGCCAATATCGAAGGCAACTCCAGCCCGGAAAAAACAGCTCTGCTGGCGAAACTCAAAGAGCAGGCGACTGCCTCTGCATCGTTGCCCGCCAAAGCGCAGGCGCTCGGTGTTGCCAATAACCCGGAAGCTGCGACGATTGCCCTGATCAAGAAATTGCGTCCGGTGCAAAAGAAATGGGTGGATGCCCTGGAAGAACTGGTGGATCTGGAAGACAAGACCAATGCCAAAATCGCAGAAAACGCCAGCGATGCATTTAAGGCAGCGACCAGCCTGATGCTGGTGTTGGGTGTGTTAGCCGTGATCGCCGGTGTCGGCGCCGCGTTTGTTATCAGCCGCAGCCTGATGCGTCAGTTGGGCGGTGAACCGGATTATGCAGCGCGTATCGCCAGCCAGATTGCTGCCGGTGAATTGACCGCGCCGATCGATCTCAAAGATGGTGACCAGAGCAGCTTGCTGGCCGAAATGAAAAACATGCGCGACAGCCTGGTCAATATTGTGGCGCAGGTGCGCAACGGTACGGACACCATCGCCACGGCCTCCAGCGAAATCGCCAGCGGTAATCTGGATCTGTCTTCACGTACGGAACAACAGGCCAGCTCGCTGGAAAAAATCACGACGAACATGAAAGACGCGACGGTCACGATCAAGAAAAATGCAGACAACGCGCGTGAAGCCAATCAACTGGCCGAATCCGCCTCCTCGGTGGCGCGACAAGGTGGCGAAGTCGTGGCGCAAGTCGTGGATACGATGGGATCGATTAACGAGTCTTCCAAAAAGATTGTGGACATCATCAGCGTGATTGATGGCATCGCCTTCCAGACCAATATCCTCGCGTTGAACGCTGCGGTTGAAGCTGCGCGTGCCGGTGAGCAGGGGCGTGGATTTGCCGTGGTTGCTGCCGAAGTGCGTAATCTGGCGCAACGCAGCGCCGCTGCCGCCAAAGAAATCAAAACCCTGATTGATACCTCGGTAGAAAAAGTGGAAGTCGGTACCAAGCTGGTGGCACAAGCTGGCGTGACAATTGATCAGGTGGTCAGCAGTGTGAAACATGTGACCGATATCATTGCTGAAATCAGTTCCGCGAGTCAGGAACAAAGCGTCGGTATCGAGCAGGTCAATCATTCGATTATCGAAATGGATGGCATGACGCAGCAAAATGCCGCGTTGGTTGAAGAAGCCGCTGCTGCCGCACAAAGCTTGCAGGATCAGGCGTCAGAACTGGCCAAAGTGGTCAGCGTGTTCAAATTGCACACCAGTGATGGCGCACCAAGAATGGCGCCGCCGGCACCGGCTGCGAGTGCTGCGCCAAAACGTGTAGAGCCGAAATTGAACGTCGTCAAATCCAAAGTACGTGCTGCACCCAAGGCCTTGCCAGTGGCTAAATCCGCTCCGAAGAAAGCCGCAGCGTCGAATTCGAACGATGATTGGGAAGAGTTTTAATCCAGCTTCTGATCTCTGCCGGAATTTTTAACACTGAAATACATGAAAAAATACTTACTATGAATTTACGCTTATCTCTCCTAGCTTCAGCACTCTTGTTGTCCGCTGCAACGTCCGTCATGGCGGCGGAAGTCGCACCATCGATGGATAGCAAATCCTGCGAACCGCCAAAGTATCCTAAAGCTGCTTTGATGAATGAAGAAACCGGCACCGTTGCGCTGGGATTTCTGGTCGGCGCGGACGGCAAAGTCGTTGAGTCAAAAGTGGAAAAATCCAGTGGCTCCAAAAGTCTGGACAAAGCTGCTTT
>JAGWUK010000626.1 GCA_028868455.1 Burkholderiales bacterium
TCAATTGGAATCGCACATTTCTCGCTACCTTTTCCTGCTCAAACTGCGCTTGTTCCGGCATTAACATGCCGTTTGGTGTGGTCAACATCATTTTTCCCTACTTGTGAATGCTCAAAAACTAGCACCAAGAAATGTCGCGCCACCATGAATCATGCAGCCCTTGGAATTGCTCAGCCCCAAAACGAGTTGGGCACGAGCGAATAGATTGACTTGCTGAATCAGCGCATCAAATGTGAGCTCACTCGTCCAATAGAGTTGTTGTACAGTGGGGTCGGTGTGCTCAATAGCATGCAAGCAAGCCTTAAAATCGAGATGCGCCCCGTGCATATGTTGCCCAAGCGCAAATGTTGGTGAATGCCCCATGGCGTTATTGGATGTGGATGTCAGTAAAATAACGTGAAAAAGATAGCCCGAAGAAGGCAAGTATTCGCGCCACCAAATCAACCCCAAATAACCCTCGCGCATCGCACGAGCCTCTATTTCTCTTCTTAGAGAGATAAATTCCTTGTCAGCGGCTTCAGCCGAACATCTTTCTTTCATGACTAAATCTGCATGCCAAATATTGATTGGGATTGCTTTTACAGACACTTCTTTAACCACTCTGCGGCACGCAGCGTTAATGTTGGCCAAAGCGCGCTTCTGCTGTCGTTGCATGTCTTGGAAAGTCAATGACTGCGTCACCCGACGAAACCGGCTAGTGACCGTATTGATGACTTCCCCAAGTATGCTTCCCGTATAAGCTTGAGATTGAGCAGCAGAAGTAAACGGGGAAATGCCGGCTTGCACGCAGGTATCCAACAATGCCTGCGCTCGTAGCCCTAGTTTGACATCCACGTTCTGGTTTGGTGGCAGCACCCCAGAGACGTATTGCGGGAGGTGCGCAACACTCAGCCCAGTTTTTGTCGGTAAGCATTTAATTTGGGTGGCGGTTCGTTCGACTTTGAAAGGTAAGGATGTCCCACGCGCTAGTGCACCTGCACACTCATCGAGGGCAAATACTTCCTCAAAATACATAGGAGGCATCGGAAATACCTCTGGCCTGCAGTAGTACTGGTTCCGAACGGCCAGATAATTGGCCAGCTGCGCATTCGCATTTTTTCCGTTGTAGTTCATGTCTATTCCTCCTTATTAGCCGTGAAGCACAACATCAATACGTTGGCTGGCTTGTTGTTCGAGCCACGCATCTACTTCCGAGGCCAACCAGCCGACGGCACGAGCCGTAGCACCTAGCTTAAAAGGCTTGGGAAACGCTGAATCGTACTGGATGCAGTTGGGATTTAACTTGCCCCACACGGTGGACTTACTCAGCCCGCATTTATTGCAGACATCTGGAATGCGCATAACGCGTAGGTTGGTAGGGCTACTTTTACTGTCGCTCATAGTGAGTCTCCAAGTTGTTCATGGCACATGCCAAGGGTTGTATTTTGGAGCTACCACGAAAAACTATTCGTGCCTGACACCTCAAATTGCGAACAGAATGCGCACGGAAAAAATAAGTTTTTTATTTTCAATAAATTCTTTATTTTCAATAAGTTACGTAATTTTTTGAGTACTTAGTCAGTAAAACGTACGCTACTTTTTAAGGGGCGCAGAGAACGCGTACGGTTTCTGCACGTGGAACAACATCATGCCCCCTGTAATCGCACCCCACCACCCACTAATATGCCTACAGGTGAAAACTCTCCACGCAACGGCTCATCGTGTTATCGCAACCGCTCTCCCCGTGGATTTAGGTCGACGATGCAAGAAAAACTTAAGCGTTTACTTAAAAATCGCCGCTCATGCTCACCTTGTGAGTTAAGTTTAAACCGCTAGGAAGGTGACTTTCTGCTATAAATTTTATTTGTTACGCGAAAAGAGCTGTCCTTTTTTAAGCTGTCGATACCAAATAGCCTGTGTTTCATTCACCACAGGGCGCATCTTTTGATATTTTTTTGATATTGCCCTTGCCACCTGAATAGCATTTTTATATTTACCCTGGATTTCTGGTGTTTTCCATAAAATTGAAATTGAACGGCTCAACAACCACTCTAATGCATCAATTTGCTCATGAATTTTTGATTCATCCAGTATAAGCAGTGTAACATCATTCGCACATAAAATTTTTCCAAGCCATACATTAAACTCCGATTTAAATTCTGAATATCTCTCAATTTCTAGATTATAATCAGAATAAACACCATCCAAAGCAAACTCAGTTATATTAACATGACTGCAGAATAATTTAAAAACAATCTGATAATAAGGCACGCGATCAATCTTGCCTTTATGCTTTCGCTTATCAATTGCCTTATGCTCATCATTTTTCACAGCACTCTCATCTTTGACAGCGACAAGTGACTGCTCATTTTTCTTGATGCACGACTCGATACATTCAAGATCTTCCGCGTTTATCCATAAATGTTGAATTGTTGTCAAACCTTGATAAGGCGTCGATTGTCTCTTAGA
>JAGWUK010000627.1 GCA_028868455.1 Burkholderiales bacterium
GGCGCTGAATGAGCTGGCAGCGCAACGTTCTGCGCTGACGCTTGCGACTCTGGAAAGTGAACATACGCTATTGAAGGAAAGGCTGGAAGGCCACGCTGCCGACGTGGACACGGACGACATAGCGCAGGCAGAACCGACACAGAACCATGTCGAAGAGAACTTTGTGGATTGGAAAAAAATTGTAGCAGAGCTTTTTCCACAAGGTCATCAGATTGTGGAAAGCGCGCAAATGTTGACTGGCACTGCACAAGTCGACCACCAGCTTTGTCAAGTTATCGGCACCACTGCTCACACAGCTATCGGCGTTGAAATCGCGCTGGCACAAGCCAATGCCGTGTTATCTGCACTCCGTACTGGCGCGCAATACCCACTACTTTTGCTGGTTGATACAAAAGGCCAGCGCCTGCGGCGGCGCGACGAAGTCTTGGGAATCAATCGCTATATGGCTCATCTGGGGAAATGCCTGCAACTGGCGCGTGAACAGGGTCGTAAAGTTGTCGCATTGGTGTATGACCAGGCATTGTCAGGTGGATTTGTCAGTAGCGGCATGATGGCCGATGCGTGTTATGCGTTGCCTGGCGCACGCATCTGGGTGATGGATTTACCTGCAATGGCACGAATTACCAAAATGCCCGAAGAACAATTGGCTGCGCTGGCGATAAACAATCCTGTTTTTGCGTCAGGGCCACATCACTTTGAAAAAATGGGGGCAATAGAGGCGATCTGGTACGGCGAATTGGCTACGAAGCTGCGCGCAGCATTTACCAATATCGATCAGGTTGACCGACGTAGCGAGTCTGGCGTCCATCGCGGCGGACGTCTGGTGGCGCAAAAGGTCATAAATGCGATCCTGTCGATTCCTGAGTCCGTATTCACAATCCGGAACGATGCCTGTCATGCAGAATAATTCGGAAAATATACGACGCTTCCAGCGGCATGATCTGGTCTGGTTATCTGCGATGGCGTGGTCGGAAATTCGTGCCAGACAACCGGAAAATTTATCGGCATTGCTCAGAACCTGGCAATTGTCCGAGTGGCCGCTGGAAGTGCGGCGGCGCGATGTGGATGCCGATGAGGATAGAGTTTGTATCAGCATCACGCCACCGCCATCGTCGCAACCGTTATCCAAAATCGCAAGTTGTGTCAGGCAAGTCCATATCCTGGAACATCAGTCTGCTCTGGCGCTCAGCAGTGTGGTCGAGACGGCACCAGAGTGCTGGCGCGAACAGTTACGCAACCTGATACGGGATGCTTTGCAACAGCAAATTAAGTTTCGTGTCTACGGTTCTCTGGCGTGGCAATATCTGACAGGACAGCCGTATATGTCGGAGCAGACTGCCATTGAAATTTTGTTTATTCCGCGGACGACTGAGCAGCTCATCGCCGGTATGCGCTTGTTAACACATCACGCAAAAACAATGCCCTTGGCGGGTGAAATGACTTTCCCGTCAGGACATGCGGTCGCCTGGAAAGAATGGACCTATTTCCCAGGCGAAACGACGCCATCCGATGATATTCGTGTTCTCGTTAAACATGTCGAGCAAGTCAGAGTCATGTCCCAGCGTGCACTCTTGGCAAGCCTGAACGACATGACGGATTGATGCTGGTAGCTTCGCTTTATTGTTCGCGCATTCGAACTGGCAGGCGAATCATGTCGCCTTTCCGGTAATACTCAATACCGGCGACGAGGTTGTCCTGGGTTTGAATTGCCATGTTTTTCGATGTGGCGGAAAGTAATGCGGCCTTTGCTCAGGTCGTATGGCGACATTTCCAAAGTTACTTTGTCGCCAGCCAGAATTCGGATGTGATGCTGACGCATTTTCCCAGACGTATATGCAATCAGTTGATGTCCGTTTTCAAGATTAACGCGAAAGCGCGAATCCGGCAGTACTTCTTCGACCAAACCACTCATTTCCAGAAGTTCTTCTTTTGCCATTGTTTAATCCATATTCATATTAAAGTTTAATCGCCGCCCAGAAGGCGCGATAGTCTGATGGATACTTGTAAGAGTATCGACAGACAAATGTTGAACTGAGTGGTGGTGCAACACTCAGACGTTGCGTAGTCTCTTCAGGCGCAGATTCTGTATGCAGAACGTGCCCGGTAATGAGAGGGGTTATGGGGGCTGTGTGTAAAAGGAAATTTACTTCCATACATCACAGTACAAGAATACTGCCGGCTTGATAGCTTTTTTGTCAGGCAATACAGATTTGCCAAAATGACAGGGTAGCGCTCGTTTTAACTGGGATTTGTCCTCAAACAGACGGTGCTCATGCTGTGATGCACACGTTCAGGTAACTTGCCAGCTTGGATAACAAAGGGGGAAAGTCACGAGTATTTTTCTCAGAATAGTGGATTATACCTTGTAGTTACCTTGTAGTCTGAATTGGGGTGAGAATCGTTGTATTTAATCGGAGGCTTACGCAAAACCTCAGCAGCGGCGTTATC
>JAGWUK010000032.1 GCA_028868455.1 Burkholderiales bacterium
GACTTACGCAAAACCGCCCCAGCGGCGTTATAGCTCCTAGTCGTACGATATGTACTGCCTTCGTCGCTATGCCTTGCTGGAACAATTTTGCGTAAGTCCTAAGTGGAAAATGCGGCAGTCACATCAGGTCAACGCAGCGGTGCGCGCGTTGACCCCATTTTATTCGAATGCGGCGGCGTGCATGAAACCTGAGTCTCGTCAGAATTCAGGTAGTATGGCAAAAATTTTTCCTGGGACGATGTCTGTGCGCTGCGCCGACGGTGCTGGCATGATCGTGCATCGGTCCCGATTCACCGAGAGCTATCCGAAACCTATGTCTAACGCCTATCTTGCCGTCAAACACCTGCATATGAGTTGTGCCGCCCTCAGCGGCAGTTTTTTTGTTGTCAGAGGTCTCTGGAAAATGCGCGACTCCGCGATGTTGCAGCAACGCTGGGTGCGTATCGCACCGCATCTGATCGATACCCTGCTACTACTGAGCGCGCTGACCATGGTGTTCTGGAGCCATCAATACCCGTTCCAGCAAAACTGGCTGACCGCCAAATTAATCGCACTGATCGCCTACATCGTCTTTGGTACCATTGCCATCAAACGTGGCCGCACGCCGCAGATCAGGGCGATGGCATTTGTGGCGGCGATTCTGGTGTTTGCGTATATCGTGGCGGTTGCCGTCACGCGTCATATCAACCCTTTCTGAACCTGAATTGAAAAGAGAGCGCATCATGCAACTTCGCCTGTCTATCCTCACGCTGGCTCTCGCGAGCGCAGCGATTCCCCTGTCCGTCATGGCTGCCGATGACAGCGATACACTCAGCGCACAGCTCAGACAGATACGGCAGGGCAAAGTCAGCGCCACGCAATTGCTGCATAAATACCAGTTGCGCATTCATCAGCACAACCCCACTTTGCAAGCCGTCATTGCACTTGATCCGCAAGCCGCGCAGGCCGCTGTCGCCAAAGACCAGCAGAAAAAACGCAATCTCCCTTTATTTGGCCTGCCATTACTGATCAAGGACAACATCGATGCGCAGGGCATGGTCACCACCGCCGGTTCGCTGGCCTTGTCCGAAAACATCCGCAATGAAGATGCGCCCGTCGTGGCACGCCTGCGCGCTGCCGGTGCCATCATCGTTGGCAAAGCCAATCTCAGCGAATGGGCCAATCTGCGCTCGACCCACGCCAGCAGCGGCTGGAGCAGCGCTGGCGGCCAGGCGCGCAATCCTTATGATCTGACGCGCAGCCCGTGCGGCTCCAGCTCAGGTTCCGGCGCTGCGGTGGCGGCGCGCCTGATCCCGGCCGCCATCGGCACCGAGACCGATGGCTCGGTCGTTTGTCCGGCGGCCATCAATGGGCTGGTCGGCTTAAAACCGACTATCGGCCTGGTCAGTCGCACCGGCATCGTGCCGATTGCGCATAGCCAGGATACGGCTGGTCCCATGACGCTGACCGTGCGCGATGCCGCCATGCTGCTCAATGCGATGGCCGGCAGTGACCCCAAAGACATTGCCACGCGCGACGCCGATCAGCGCCGCAGCCCCGATTATCTGGCTGGCCTCAGCAAAACTGCTTTGAAAGGCAAGCGCCTCGGGATCGTGCGCGCGATGGTGGACAGCTACGACGCCGACACCAAGGCCGTGTTTGAACATAGTCTCGCCATTCTCAGGGCGCAAGGCGCAACCATCGTCGATCAGGTCGATTTTCCGGCACTGGAAGACGTAGAAAAAGACGAGATGACCGTCTTGCTGACTGAGTTTAAAGCCGACCTGAACGCCTATCTGGCGACCACACCCGACAGCGTCCGCAACCGTACCCTGGCCGACGTGATTCAATTCAACCGCGAAAACGCCGCCACCGTGATGCCGTATTTTGCCCAGGAACTCATGGAGCAGGCACAGGCTGCCGGCAGCCTGAACGACGCCGCATATCGCGAAGCCAGCGCCCGTATCAAGCAAAAAATGGGCAAAGACGGCATCGATGCCGCACTCAAAAAATACCATCTGGATGCCTTGATCGCGCCCACTACCGGCGCCGCCTGGGTGATCGACTACAAGGCTGGCGATGTCATCGAAGGCAGCGCCAGCACACCGGCAGCGATTGCCGGATATCCCCACCTGACTGTGCCGATGGGTATGGTGCGCAATCTGCCGGTCGGCTTGTCCCTGTTCGCCGGAGCCTGGAGCGACGCACAATTGTTGAACATGGGCTACGCCTTCGAACAGGCCAGACCCGCATTGCCAGCGCCGCACTTACCACCCGCCATGCCGCTGCTGGCAAAACCCTAAGCCTCTGTCACATTGAAAAACAGCAGACCTGATGCGCTTCAGGTCTGCTGTTATTTTCAATGGTGCACAGATTTATGCCATCGTCGTTTCTGCCTGACTGCGTGCATCCAGTACTGGGACTGCCGCAGCTGGCGACTTTCCTCGTATCATGTCCGCCGCTTTCTCACCGATCATCATGGTCGGGGCGTTGGTGTTGCCGCCGATTAAGGTCGGCATGATGGATGCATCCACCACACGCAGGCCTTGCAGACCGTGTACGCAGAGTGTCGGATCAACCACAGCCATGGCGTCCACCCCCATTTTGCAGGTGCCAATAGGGTGATACACCGTGTCGCTGTATTGACGCAGGGCGGCGCGGATTTCATCGTCGCTGTGCACATTGGCCGTCTGGAAATCACTGCTGCGCGCGTTCGCCAGTGCCGGTGCATCCAGCAGCTTGCGCGTCAGTTTAAAACCCCTGACCATGGCTTCCAGATCATCCGGGTGCTCCAGAAAGCGCGGATTGATCAGCGGCGCGGCGCGCGGGTCGAGGCTGGCCAGCGTCAGTTCGCCGACGCTTTTTGGCCGCAACAGGCAGACATGGCAGGAATAGCCATGCCCCAGGTGCAGTTTGCGCGCATGATCATCCAGCATCGCCATCACGAAATGCAATTGAATATCCGGCGCCGGCAAAGACGGATCGGTTTTCAGGAAGCCGCCGCCTTCGGCGCCGTTAGACGTAAAGGTGCCGCGGCGTTCGCGACGGAAGCGACCGAATTCGCGCGCGATGCGGACGCCGCCGCCCACCGAAACGCCGAGCAGATCGAGGCTCTTGGCGCGGTACTTGAACACAAAATCCGGATGATCCTGCAAATTCTGACCGACGCCGGGCAGATCGTGGACTACCGGGATGCCCAATTTTTGCAGCGCCTGCGCGTCGCCGACGCCGGACAACATCAGTAATTGCGGCGTCTGAAATGCTCCGGCCGCCAGCAAAATCTCGCGCCTTGCGCGCAGGGTTGTTTGCTGGCCGTTTTGTATCATCTGCACACCGACGGCGCGCTTGCCTTCAAACAAAATGCGCGTGACATAACAGCCGGTTTCAACGCGCAGATTCGCACGTTTTCCCATGTGCGGATGCAGATACGCACGCGCCGCCGTCCAGCGTTCGCCGTTGTGTTGCGTGACCTGATACAGGCCTATGCCTTCCTGTTCGGCACCGTTGAAATCGGTATTGATAGTGAATCCGGCCTGCCGCGCGGCTTCCAGATAAATTTGCTGATACGGATTATCGGATCGTAGCTGGCTGACATGCAGCGGCCCCGACTGACCGTGAAATGCGCCGCCCAGGGTTTCATTGTTTTCTGAACGTTTAAAGTAAGGCAGCACTTCCTCGTACGACCAGCCGGGATTGCCGAGCGCAGCCCAGTGATCGTAATCCTGGCGGTGGCCGCGGATATACACCATGGCATTGATGCTGGACGATCCACCCAGCATTTTGCCGCGCGGCTGATACCCGCGCCGCCCGTTCAGACCCGGTTGCGGCACGGTTTCAAATGCCCAGTTATTCAGTTTGGTGGGCAGCATCGCCACCACGCCTATCGGCGTGTTGACAACCCAGCTGTCGGCCTTGTCGCCAGCTTCCAGCACGGTGACGCTGCAATTCGGGTCTTCGGTCAGTCGTCCGGCCACGGCACAACCGCCCGAGCCGCCACCGACGACGATGAAATCGCTGATTTGGTCCATAGTGTCTCTTTATCTATTTTAGGACTGACGCCCAACTGCTTTTGCAGCGTGCTGTTGCCGCTTTGTACGGTCTCAGTGTGCGTCCTGATTTTTATCGGAATAACGGGTTGCCGGAAAGCCAGGCTGGCATGCTCTGTTCAGCGCAGATATTGCTATGCAGCGTTGCTGATTCGGGTTTTCCGGTGTACCGTACATCGATATTAGTTCCGACTTACCGGAAAAGTAAGGACATTTACTGCCACGTTGCGCGCTATTCACGGATGAACTCTCGCTTGCCTCATGCTGCCACACCGGTCTTGTCGGTACAGGACGCGGTATTTCCGGCGCACCCGTTTTCGGGTGTGCTGGCGATTGGCCGCGAACAGAACTGGCGCTTGCAAGAGATGTTTCCGGCGCTGTCGCTGTCGCCCGATGGATGCCCTGACAACAGTCGCCGCATCAATTATCTGCAAGCCAGAGAGGGTTTGCTGCAGGCGCGCCAGCAGGGGGGGGGCGACATCGCTATTTTGTCCGGCGCGCGCAAATCCTTGCCGCAACTGGGATGCATGGCAACCGGCATGCTGGCGCAGGAATCCCTGCAGCAGGCGCTGGCTTTCGGTCTGGAATACCAGTTGATCGCCGGTTCCATGGTGCAACTGGAACTGGAAAGCGGTGCACAGCACTCGGCGCTGGTCGCGCATTCCTTGTTTCAGGATCAGGAGTTGCAGGATTTTCTGGATACCGATCATCTGGCAACTGCGATCAACGCAGCGCGTCAGCTCTGCGGCCAGCAACTGCAACTGGTGCGGGTGGAATTACGCGGCCGTTATACCTTCAGCCGCTCGGCCTGCGATGATTTTTTTGGCTGCACGGTGGTCGATGGCGCCGATGTCAGTCGCGTCGTGTTTGCCAATACCATGCTGGCAACGCGTTTGCGTGCACCGGATGCGCTGGCGGTGCTGGCATCGCGTCAGGCATGCGAGGAGGAGTTGGCATCGGTCGGCGTGCTTGGTCGCCAGAGTCTGTTGCGTAAGCTGGTGGCGATGCAATGCGAGTTCCGCAATGTGCAGGATATGGCCGCCGCGCTCGGCATCAGTCCGCGCTCTTTGCATCGCTTGCTGGCTCGCGAGGGAACATCGTATTTTCATGTCACCGAAAGCGTGCGGATCGAGCGTGCCAAGCGGCTTTTGCAAGCCGGCCTGAGCCAGGAGCAGATCGCCGAAGAACTGGGTTATTCCGATAGCCGCAGTTTTCGCCGCGCGTTTAAGCGCTGGACCTTGCAGACGCCGACCGCCTATCGCGCGCATGCCGCGCAGGCAAATCAGGCCGAAGTATAAGAATCGAATTCAAACCAGAACGTGCTGCCGTCGCCGGGCTGGCTGTGAAAGCCGATTTGTCCGTGCATTTTTTCCAGCATCGCCTTGGTGATCGACAGGCCAAGACCGGTGCCGCTTTTTTGCCGCGTATCGGTGCCATCAGCCTGGGTGAACGGTTCAAATAAATGCGCCTGAAATTCGGTCGCTATACCGGAACCATGATCGCTGACTTCGACGCGATACCGATGGCCGCTGACATGAACGCGCAACTCGACTTGTTGCCCTTCAGCGGAAAATTTGGCCGCGTTTGACAGCAGATTGGCCATGACCTGCATCAGGCGGTCATGGTCGGCCAGTATCCAGGCGTGCGCCGGATGCTGCTGCAAATGCAGCGTCACCTTGAGCGAGCTGGCATAGGCCAGATTGGCTTCGATCGCCTGCTGTACTAACGCGACCAGATCAACCGGTTCGGATTTAAAAGTCATTTTGCCGCTGCTCAACTTGTCCATGTCGAGAATATCGTTGACCAGCGTGACCAGCCGCTTGCTGTTGTTGTGAGCGATGCGCAGCAGGTCTTTGGCCTTGTCGCTGAGGGTACCGGCAATGCCGGATTCGAGCAGACTCAGCGAGCCCCGTATCGAGGTCAGCGGCGTGCGCAATTCGTGGCTGACGACGGAAATAAATTCAGTCTTTAACTGGTTCATGCGCAGTCGCTCACTGATATCCATTGCAAAGGCGACCCATTCTCTTTGCGAATTTTCCAGAAAATCCAGACCGATCAGGAGCGGAATATGATGGCCGTCGCGATGCACCAGCATGACTTCGAATGGCGCCGTGGTGCCATTTTTGCGCAAGTCTTCATAAGCGTACCAGCACAGGCGCTGATCCTGGTCGGACAGTAACTTTGTCCAGACCTGATCGTTATTGAGCAGGAACTCGCGGGTATAGCCGCACAACTGGATGAAGACATCGTTGACGTCTTGCAGACGTTCACTCTGCGTGCCTTGCACGATGCCGATCAGGCTGGCGTTCATCAGTTTTTGCAGGCGCGCTTCGCTATTGCGCAGGGCGTCCAGCGTGCGGCGCTGTTCGGTAATGTCCTCGATCATCCAGACCGCGCCACGTTGGTAATTTTCGGACGGCAGGGCGCGTCCGGCCACGCGCGCCATGAACGATTCGCCGCTGATGCGCCGCAAGCGCCATTCGAGTTCAACCAGTTCGTCGTTTTGCAGCGCCGGAATGACGCGCACGCCAAAGGCCAGATAATCAACCTGATCCTGATATAAAAACGTGGTGCGCACGCCGATCATGACCTGCGGATCGGGAAATCCGCACAATTCTGCCAGTGCCTTGTTGGCGCGCACGATGACGCCGTCGCTGACGAACATGATGCCGACCGGCGCATTGGTGATCAGGATTTCCAGTTCGCGCGCCAGTTCTTTGTAGCGGTTTTTGCTGGCCTCGATCAGATCCTGATTCTCGCGCAACATTTCTTCGGTCTGCTTGCGCTCGGTGATGTCGATGTGCGTGCCGACCATGCGTAGGGCTTGCCCGTTGTTGTCCCATTCGACAATACTGCCCATGGACATGATCCAGCGCCATTCGCCTGCCTTGTTTTTTTGCCGGAATTCGGCGTGATAATCGCTGCTGCCGTGCGAATTAAAGTGTGCTTTGTAGGCGCTTTTGAGTTTGCCGACATCGTCAGGATGCACGCCGCCATGCCAGAAATACCGCCAGAAATCGCGCGGATCGTTGAATTCATCCGGCGTATGTCCCAGCATTTGCAGATATTCGGGGCTGAAGATGCCTTCACCGGTTTGCAGGTTGACATCGTACAAGCCCTGATTCGAGGCTTTTAATACGAGCCGGCGCTGGCGTTCGGTCGCATACAGCTTTTGCTCGGTCAGCTTGCGCTCGGTGATGTCGGTGATAAAGCCATGCCACAGCACGCTGCCGTCCGGCATGGCCTCTGGCGTGGCGTCGCCGACGACCCAGCGCTCCGGCTGACCTTCGAGCAGGATGCGGTACTCCTGATGCCAGGGACTGAGCTGATCGAAAGAATGTTGGATGCGCTCGGACATGACCAGCAGGTCGTCGGGGTGGATTCTTTCTAGCAGAATGCTGGCGTCTTCGCGCAGGCTGTCGGCTCTGACGCCATAGAATTGTTCGATGGCGTCGCTGGCATACGGAAAACAAAAGCGGCCGTCGGGATAGCGGCGGTACTGATAAAACACGCCAGGCAGACAGCGCGAGAAATTCGACAGCAGGGCATGGCTTTGCCGCAGCGTATCGAGGTCGGGCTGATCGTCTGCGCTGTCCTTCTTATCGCTCATGGCCGGTCTGCTTTCGCATGATCAGATCAGGGATGGGCGCTGACGATCTGATGGAAAAAATCGTAGACGCCTTGTTCGCTCATGCGGCGTGCGTTCGACAATTCGCCGCCTTTGGTCGCATACAGCACGGTGTTGTCCGGGTTTAAGACGACGGCAGCCGGGATGCCTTTTTTGATCGGATTGCCATACGACTGCGCCAGCGCCAGATTTTTGTCGAACTGGCCGACATCGACTTTCACCAGCACAAATTGTTTGTCGATCAGCGCGGCACTTTGGCCGTGAATCGATTTGTTCAGCTCAATACAGTCCTTGCACCAGTTGGCGCCGAAGATCACCAGCACCTTTTTGTGGCTGCTTTTCGCTTGCGCCAGCGCCTGCTGCACGACGGCGGGTGCATCGGCTTGTTCATCATACGGAGGCTGGACGGCGGCGGCTGTATTGGCGTGTGCCGTGTGCATGGCAATGCCGAGGATCAGGCTGGCAAACAGGGGGAGATATTTTTTCATGGTGGAAACTTATTCTTGATGGGTACCGCAAGATAGTGACGGAAAATCGCCCGTTTGTCATCGCATTACGCGATAAATTCTACTGTGTATATGTACAGCTTTCCGGGCGAAGCAGGGTAAAATACGGCCAATTTCAGCTTTCATCGTTTTTTCCAAAAATGGGCATTGTTCGTCGTCTCGCCGTGGTCATGGCGGTTTGCCAGTCTATGCATTGCCGTGTTGTGCTGCCGTGGGGATTTTCACCTCGTGGTGGTGCGGCATGAGTGCGCCGCCGCGGCGTATTGCGCATCTGGATATGGATGCGTTTTATGCGTCGGTGGAATTGCTGCGCTATCCCGAGTTGCGCGGCCAGCCCGTGATTATCGGCGGACGCAGTTCGCATGCACCGGTGCTGCAAAGCGACGGTACGCGCGTGTATGCGCGGCTCAAGGATTATGTCGGACGTGGCGTGACGACGACCTCGACCTATGAGGCGCGTGCGCTCGGCGTGTTTTCGGCAATGGGGATCATGAAAGCGGCCAAGCTGGCGCCCGAGGCGATTTTGTTGCCGACCGATTTTGATTCTTACCGACGGTATTCGCGCCTGTTCAAAGAGGCTGTCGCCCGGATCGCGCCGGTCATTGAAAACCGTGGCATCGATGAAATTTATATCGACCTGACCGATCATCCGCAAGAAACCCGCGCCTTGGCCAGCGCACTGAAACAGGCTGTGCGCGAGGCGACCGGGCTGAGTTGTTCGATTTGCGTCGCACCGAATAAATTGCTGGCCAAAATCGGTTCCGAACTCGATAAGCCGGATGGCCTGACGATTTTGCAGGCAAGCGACCTGACCACGCGCATCTGGCCGCTGGATGTCAAAAAGGTTAACGGCATCGGGCCGAAAGCGACCGAGCGCCTGCACAAGCTGGGCGTGTTGACCATCGGCGATCTGGCTGCGGCCGCACCGGCCGTGCTGCAAAAACACTTTGGCAATAATTTTGCCGCCTGGCTGCTGCGCGTCGCGCAGGGTTTGGATGATAGGCCCGTCGAAACCAGCTCCGAACCGAAGTCGATCAGCCGTGAAACCACCTTTGAGCGCGACTTGCATCCGCAACACGACAGGGACATTCTCGGCAAGATTTTTACCGAACTCTGCGTCAATCTGGCCGCCGATTTGCAGCGCAAAGGCTATGTCAGCCACACCATCGGTGTGAAATTGCGCTTCATCGATTTTCGTGCCGTCACACGCGACATCACCATCGCCACACCAACCGCCGACGCCAAGGCGATACGCCAGGCTGCACGCGAATGTCTGCGCCGTATCGTGCTGGACAAAAAACTGCGCCTGCTGGGCATCAAAGCCAGCGCCCTGAGTCGCCGCGAAGAGACCGGCGGTGAGCTGCAGCAGACACAGGGTGAGTTGTTTTAGGCTCGCCGATGATCGTCGGCGAACGCACGCCATCGTGCAACAAGCACGGCGCACATTTTCCTCACTATATTAATACTGAGTAGGAGTATTTTTTAAAAGCCCCGATATTACCTGCGCAATGAGGCAGTTTTTAAAAATTAATGGGGAGTATGTGTCAGTGGTGCGCTAGCGCCGGCCTGCCTGCAGCTGTAGCAAATGCTGGAAATAGGCGTTTTCCAGTTTCCTGGGATTGATTTTTTCCAGCGCGGTGTTAAAGGCTTTTTGCATTTGCAATCCACGCTCATTGCGCTGAAAACAGATATGCATGGAAAAATTGCTGAGCTCGTGCGCATCAAACACGATGTGCTCGCGACCTGCCTGCAAAGTCGGCTCGGTAATCAACAGATAACGCAGCACTTCCTTGCTGATAACGAGCACATCCACGCGCCCCGCCAGCAATTTGCGCAAATTGCTGACATCCGACGGTGCCGTGTCCGTTTTAATCGTGTGTTTTTTGATCAGGGCGTCGAACTCTTCTCCATTGGCATAATCCTGCACCACGCCGACGGTCAGTCCGTGCAGATCGGCGAAGCTTTTCCAGTGGAAATTTTTTTCTTGCAGTGAAGCGAAACCGACGACGGTGTGTCCCAGCGCGCCGGAAAAATAGCAGGTCTTGTCACGCTCCGGCAAATAAAACGCAGGAAAATAACCGGCATAGGCAGGATCACCCAGGCCGACCTGCATGGCGCGGCTCCACGGTGAATAATGAATATCAACGTCCATGCCTGCCAACGCCGCCGCGGCCTTGACGACGGCGCTGGTGATGCCTTCGTCCGGTAAATGTGAGCCAACGTTCGGCGCCCATTCCAGCGTGGCCAATTGCATCAGCCTGGCCGGCGCGGGCACATTAGTCGCTATCTGCGCGAACGACAACTGTGCCAACAGGCAAAGCAGACACGCCAGCAAGATAGCAGGAAGACGACAGACCACGGTCATGGGGAAATGATTGCTAAACAGGAAGAATCAGTTTAGCGCATGTACTTCGTTTTGAGCTGCTCGATTTGTCCGGATTGCTGGACTTTCTCAAAGGCCAGCCGCAGACGCGACAGCAGGGCAGGGTCGCTCTGCTTATTCAATGCAAAATAATAACTGCGCGATTTGTCCAGCAGCACAACAGGTTCTAGCTCGCTGGGACTGTGCTCCAGCGCTTTCGCCAGATAGGCCGCACTCCAGTCGAGCGAGACCAGCAAGTCAATCCTGTCCATGAACAGTTTTTTCATGTTCGACTCCACCGTCGGCGCAAAATCAAAGGCAGTGGCCGCAAAGCCGCTGACGTTGATGAAATCCTTGGTGGACGCCATTTCGCGCACCAGTCCGGTCTTGTAGCTGGCCGCATCGGCCAGAGAACTGACTTGCACATCGTGCCGGCGGCGTAACTTATACAAAAAAATCTGACGCGGACTGATCGGCCCTATCCATTCAAATAAAGCATCGCGCTCTGGTGTGCGGGTGATCGAGTAAATCAGGGTATTCGGCTGCGTCAGCGCCGTCTGATAAGCGCGCGCCCAGGGAATAAGCTGGATCTCGGCATCAAGACCGGCTGTGTGCAACACGCTTTGCAATAGCTCGGTAGAAAAGCCGGTGACCTTGCCCTTGTCTTCATAGTTCAGCGGCGGCAGGCTTTCGGTCACCACCTGCAACTCCAGCGCTACCGCATTCGGCGCTGAGACGGCCATCCAGCTGACGATGCCTGCACAAAGCAGAGTCAGTGTACGGCGGACGGCAGGAAATACGCGATTCAGCATGGCGCGATTTTAACCGCAAATGCTGTTCTGCAACATGCGTCCAGGATGCTGCCGGGGTAATTGGATCAAGGATGAGCGACGCAGTGCGCATAACTTGCTGCGGTAATCGACGACACGGCCAAGTGTTCATTGTTTATGCGCAGCATTGAGCACGCGGGATTCATGTCCTTCAATCGCTGAAGCATGTGTACCTGATTCTGCGCACCTGTTCTATCAGGATTTGTTAGAAGGTGTTCACGATCTTCCCGCGAGGCTGGATAATGCGGGGATGAGAAAGCCCTATGCGAGCGACATCAGTCGCGAGAAGTTTGAAGAGATTGTGCCAGTGCTGCAGAGCGTGAGGAAACGCACCAAGCCGACCAGAGTGGACTTGTACGAAGTGTTCTGCGCGGTGCTGTATTTGCTGCGCACCGGCTGCCAGTGGAGGATGTTGCCGAGAGACTGTCCGAAATGGAGAACGGTGCATTCGTACTTTGCCAAATGGAGCGATCCCGACCAGGACGGCATAAGTGCACTGGAGTGGGCATAAAAAAATCAGGTTGGCGCGCCCCGCGAGAAACTGGGGCGCAACGCCAGGCCGACGCTCTTGATCGTAGACGCACAGAGCGTGAAGAACACGGACACGGCCGGTAACCAAGGCCATGACGCGTGCAAGAAGGTCTCGGGGAACAAACGCCATATTGGCGTGGATACGCAAGGACTGCCTCGCGCCATTGCCGTGACGACCGCCGAAGTGACCGATCGCAAAGGAGCACTACAGGCGATGCAGCGCTGCAAGGACAATCTGGGCAAAGTGCAAAGCGTGCTGGCCGACAGCGGCTATGCTGGCGAGCCCTTTGCCCGGGGTGTGCAGGAAACTTTGGGCGAGAAGGTCACGGTGCAAGTCGTCAGGCGCAGTGAATTGCACAAGTTCGCGGTGATTCCCAAGCGATGGGTGGTTGAACGCAGCTTTGCCTGGCTGGAGAAAA
>JAGWUK010000628.1 GCA_028868455.1 Burkholderiales bacterium
AGCGCCGCCACGGCAGATGAAATGAAACAATCCGTGCCCGTCGCCGCGCCGCATACCGAAGAAGAATAAAGCCTATGTTTCATATTAAATCGCTAGAACTGGTGCATTGGGATTACTGGCAACGCATCAAGAATATTCCTCTCGACGCCAAGATCATCACCATCGCCGGACAAAACGGCTCAGGCAAAACCACCCTGCTCGACGCACTGCGCACGCTGTTCGGACTGGAATGTTCGATGGGGCGTTCGTACAAGCATTACGCCCGTCATTCCGGCCAGCAAACCGCGTGGATACGCTCGGTCGTCGATAATAGCGCGGTCGGCCCGCAGATTTCCAATCGTCCTTTCCGCATGTCTGGTCTGTACGACGATGAAGTCACGCTGTTTTGCAAAATCGAAAAAAACGGCGGCGACTGGAAACGCCAATACCTGATGCGCGGCGGCAAGGTCGAAATCGAAGAAGTGCAGGAAGCCAATGACTGGCTGGGCGTGGAAAGCTATCGCAAACGCCTGTCACACGCGGGCCTGTCGAATGCGATGGGCAAGGTGCTGGCGCTGGAACAAGGCGAAACCGACAAATTGTGCGAATACGCACCGCGCCAGTTGCTCGATCTGGTGTTTCAGGTCTTTGGCGACAAGGAAGTGCTCGACGCCTATGACGATGCGAAGCGCCATCAGCATGACACCGAAGTCGAATTGCAGCGCTTTGAAACCGAACTCGAAGCGGCAAAAACCAATCTCGAAGGCTTGCGCCTGAAGGTCGCGAATTACCATCAGTACGAAAGTCTGCATAAAGAAAAACGCGATTTGCAGGAAGAGATTTTACCGACGCTGCAATACCACGAAGACCTCGCCAAAGCAGCAGCGACCAGTCAGTCATTGCGCGCCTCCCGACGTGCTTTAAAAATGCAGGGCGAAGCCTTGTCGGATCGTCGTCAGCATCTGGCACAGCAGGCGCAGCAAGTCAGTCAGGCCAAGCAAAGCGAGCTTGCCCTGGAAGCGGAAGAATCAACACTGCGTGAAAAACTGCAACAGATTAACGCCAAGCTCAAGCCGCAAGAAAGTTTGCTGGAACAAAAAACGCGCCTGCAAAAACTCGCCGCAGAAGCCGATGCCGACGTCGCTCATATCGCCGATGATCTGGAGAAAAAAGAAGCCGAGCTGTCGCGCCAGAAATCCGAGCGCGACGCACTCAGCCAGCGCATCGCCGCCGAGATGGATACCATCGCCGCCTTGCAAGGAAAATCCGCTCTGCCTGATCCGGAAAACGTGCGCCAGATGCGTCGCGCGTTAAATGACGCCAATATTGCGCACTGCATGCTGCCGGAGATTGTCGAAGTCACCGATCCCAAATGGCAGGCCGCCGTCGAAGGCGTATTGCGCGGCTATACGTCGGTCATTTTGCTCGATAAAGCCAGTGATGCCAGCGCCGCCTATCGCATCGGTGAAAAACAAAAGTACAGCCACTTCATCGTCCCTGATCGTATCAATGCACCGTCCGTCAAGGACAACAGCCTGTTATCCGTCGTCAATTTCAGCGCCAAAGCACCGGCCTGGCTGATCGAGCAATTACAGCGCATAGACACGGTCGCATCGGTCGATGCCGGTATGAAACTGCCGAAAACCCAGGAATGGATTACGCCAGACGCCTATCATTTTGAACGGCGTGGCGGGCGCTCATTATTTGTCGAAGTATCGCGCTACCGCTTCGGTAACGCCGGACGCACTCAGCGCCTCGAAGCGCTGCAAAAATCGCTGCCACGTCTGCAATCGCAAGAAGATGTGCTGACCATGAACATCAGCAAACTGGCCGGTGAAATCAGCGCCTTTAAAGCGCGCCTGGCCGGTGTCGATGCAGCGAAAGAACTGAGCGCGCGACATGCCGAGTTTGAAGAAGCCAGCCGCAATACCCAACCGCTGAAACAACAACGCATGGAAGTCGGTAGTCGCCTCGGCGAGATCGCGCCGCTGCTGAAAGCCGCAACCGAACAGCGCTCCGTCGCCCATCTGAAATGGGAACAGGCCAAAGCGGCGATTGCCGATGCCGAAACGCAGTTACGCAGCGCTGAAAAACGCCATGCCGAAGAACGTAAGGCACAATTCGAAACACTGCGCGCCATGCGCGACACCTGGCACACTTTGCCACCGAACTGGAAGCGTGCATCGCATCGCAAGGAACTGGTGGCCGAACATGAAAATGTGCATCAGATCGATTTGCGATTGCGCAGCCTCGGCAATCAACTGGCGCGCGACGATTGGGAAACCGACGCCACCGTGGTGGATCAATACACGCGCTTAAACGCCTTGCTGCAAGGACGCCAGGCGGAAACCGATGAACGTCGTTACCAAAACAATCGCGCCATCGAAGCCACAGTCAATGCGCGTGCTGCCTACATGGATCGACTACGTTTCACGATCAAGTCCTACAGTAAAAACATCA
>JAGWUK010000629.1 GCA_028868455.1 Burkholderiales bacterium
GCAATTTTGCGCTAGACTTGCGGAAAATTATTGGAGGATTGCATGAGCGTTACTGTAGAAACCGTTAAAAATGTCCTGTCGCAGGTAATTGATCCAAACACCGGCAAAGATCTGATCACAAGCAAGTCTGCCAAAAACATCCAGATCAATGGCGCGGATGTGAGCCTGGATGTCGAGCTGGGTTATCCTGCAAAAAGTCAGTTTGAATTGATTCGTGGGCTCGTTGCCGATGCAATACGTACGCTGCCTGGCGTACACAATGTTAACGTCACGATGAGCAGCAAAATTGTTGCCCATGCAGTCCAGCGCGGCATCAAGCTGATGCCGAATGTCAAAAATATTATCGCGATTGCGTCTGGTAAAGGTGGTGTCGGCAAATCCACAACAGCGGTGAATCTGGCTCTGGCGCTGGCTGCTGAAGGTGCCGCAGTGGGTATCCTTGATGCGGATATTTACGGACCTTCGCAACCGATGATGATGGGTATTTCTGGACGTCCGGAAACTGTCGATGGCAAAACAATGGAGCCTTTGGAAAATCACGGTCTGCAAGTGTCTTCCATAGGTTTTATGATCGACCCGGATGAGCCTATGGTCTGGCGCGGCCCTATCGTTACCCAGGCTTTGCAGCAATTATTGGAGCAGACCAACTGGCGCGATCTGGATTACCTGATTGTCGACATGCCGCCGGGAACCGGCGACGTGCAATTGACCCTGTCGCAAAAAGTGCCAGTCACTGGCGCAGTGATCGTCACGACGCCACAGGACATTGCCTTGCTTGATGCGCGTAAGGGTTTGAAGATGTTTGAAAAAGTCGGCATTCCAATTTTGGGCATCGTGGAAAACATGAGTATTCATATCTGTTCAAACTGCGGTCATGCCGAACCTATTTTCGGTGCTGGCGGCGGTGCGAAAATGTGCGCTGACTTCGGTGTCGATTTTCTCGGTGCCTTACCGCTGACAATGTCCATACGAGAGCAGGCGGATTCCGGTACGCCGACCGTTGTCGCTGAACCAGACGGAAAAATCGCGACGCTCTATAAGGATATCGCGCGCAAACTGGCGATCAAGGTGGCTGAAAAAGCCAAAGATATGACCAGTAAGTTCCCTAGCATCACCATTCAAAACACCTGAGTCAGCGGCCATTGTTTATGTCGTATCAGCAAACAGATGTTGACTTTATGCGCATGGCGCTCGTGCTGGCAACGCGCGCGAGCAGTGCGACTTCACCCAACCCCAAAGTGGGTTGTGTGCTGGTGAAAGATGGACAAGTGATCGGACAGGGCTGGACGCAGCCTGTGGGGCAGGCGCATGCTGAAGTTCAGGCATTGCGCGATGCAGCGGCGCATGGCGCCAATGTGCGCGGTGCCACCGCGTATGTGACTTTAGAACCCTGCAGCCATTTTGGCAGAACCCCGCCTTGTGCCAACGCCTTGATCGATGCTGGCGTGGCACGTGTCGTGGCAGCGATGCAGGATGCCAATCCGCAAGTTGCAGGGCGTGGGCTGAGCATGTTGCGCGGCGCGGGAATCGAGGTGGAATGCGGAACGATGCCAGAACTCGCACAGCAGATGCGGGAACTGAATATTGGTTTTTTTAAACGCATGGAAACCGGTCGGCCTTGGGTGCGGATGAAAGTCGCTGCCAGTCTGGATGGCAAGACGGCGTTGCCGAATGGGCAGAGCCAATGGATCACCGGTGCCGAAGCCAGGCAGGATGGCCATCGCTGGCGCGCCAGAGCCGATGCGATATTGACCGGTATCGGTACTGTCTTGGCCGATGACCCACAGATGACAGTGCGTGGCGTGGAAACGGTGCGGCAACCTTTGAAGATTGTCGTCGATTCGCAATTACGCATCGCACCTGAAGCAAAGTTGCTAAGAAACGGTGGTGCTATCGTGGTTTGTAACCAGCATGAATCAGGCACTGCTGTGCAAAAACAGGCATCGCTTATCGCAGCGGGGGCAGAGTTGTTGCTCATGCCGGAACAGAACGGGCAAGTCGATCTGAATGCGCTGTTACTTGAATTGGGTCGCAGGCAAATCAATGAGCTGCATGTGGAGGCCGGTGCCAGACTGAACGGTGCGCTGATCACGGCGAAGTGTGTCGATGAACTGCTGATTTATCTGGCGCCGAAATTATTGGGGCAAGGGGCTGGCATGTTTGATTTACCAGTGCTGACGCATGTTGATCAGGCCAGAGAGCTGGTCGTACATGAAGTAATGCAGATTGGTGCAGATGTGCGAGTGCTGGCGCGCTTCGTTTGAATGCTGTTTAGCCCACGTACTCGATGTCACTGCAAAGGCGACGCACGGAAAACAAAAAAGGATCGTTGAACAAGTCAACGATCCTTTTTATTTGGTCGGAGTACAAGGATTCGAACCTTGGACCCTCTGGTCCCAAACCAGATGCGCTACCGGGCTGCGCTACACTCCGAA
>JAGWUK010000630.1 GCA_028868455.1 Burkholderiales bacterium
CTGACTTTGCCGACAAGATCATCCACGCCCGACTGGTGCTACCCGACGGCGGCCTGCTGTACGGCGGTGACTGCCCGCCCGATATGCCGCACGAAGGCTTCAAAGGTTTTACGCTGACCTTGAACTACGACAGCATCGAAGAAGCCGAAAAGATTTTCCAGCGTCTGGCCGAAGGTGGTCACGTCATCATGCCAATGGGAGCCACGTTCTGGGCGGAATCCTTCGGCATGGTTGCTGACAAATTTGGCTGCAGCTGGAATATTAACGGCAAGCTGCTTCCCATGTAATTCCCCATCCCATTTCCGGAGTCCACATGAAATACCTCTGCCTTGTTTATCTCGATCAGGAACACTGGAGCGCCTGTCCCGACGAGAAATGTGCCGCCTATGGCCAAAGCCTGGTTGACAGCGGCTATCTGCTGGCCGCAGAACCTCTACATCCTGTGCATACGGCGACCACGGTGCGGGTGCGCAATGGCCAGATGTCCATGACAGACGGGCCGTTTGCCGAAACCAAAGAGCAACTGGCGGGCTTTTATCTGATTGAAGCCAAGGATCTCAACGAAGCTGTTTCCGTGGCAGCCAAAATCCCGCCAGTCCAACATGGCAGCATCGAAGTGCGACCTGTCCGCAGCCTGAATCTGGGTTGATTGTCACTGCGATCTCAAGCAGGACTGAGTAATCCCGTTCCAGCGGTCACGCGGCCCATCGTTGTCGCGTCCGCCGGGACAATTTTTCCTTCGTTTGCAAGCTCAAAGGAGTTTTCCATGCATAAGCAAATCTTCGTCAATCTTCCGGTCAAAGACCTGAGTCGCTCCAAGGCGTTTTTCAGCCATCTTGGCTACAGCTTCAATCCGCAATTCACCGACGACAAGGCAGCCTGCCTGATATTGGGTGAAAATTCATACGCCATGTTGCTGGTACGCGAGATGTTTGCGACTTTTACCAACCGGCCTGTTTGCGACGCCCATGAGTGCACCGAAATGCTGGTCGCATTGTCTTGCAACAGTCGCGAGCATGTCGATGAACTGGTTGCCAAGGCTCTGGCCCAAGGCGCTACTCCGTCCGGGGAGCCGCAAGACCATGGTTTCATGTACGACCACGGCTTCTACGACCTGGATGGTCACGGTTGGGGCGTGTTCTATATGACGCAGGAAACGCCTTCAGCGTAAGTCGCCGCGCACCGGTCAGCACTGCGCTGACCGGTGTCGCGTTAATCCTGGGTGGTAACGATGCTGAGTCGAATTTCCGGTTGCAGATTGGTGTAATTCGGGACATCACTCATCAGGGCAGCGCCAGCCGCTGCCATCGCCGCTTGCGCGACATCGATGGAGGGAAAATACGCATTCGACGCGGCAATGATTTCGCCTTCTACCGGCGTACGCTTCGACAGATATTGATCGCTTTCCAGACGCAGCAAGCCATGCGGCAACAGCGCCTCTTTGGTCAGGCGCATGTGTTCGGAACGATAGTACTCGTGATTAAAATTTGCGCCCTCTTTCCAGCGATAAAATCCGATCACTCTGATCATGCTGACTCCTTTTGAAAACATCGGGACTGACTCAACAAAATGTGCGGCAAGAATGTGCAACGCGGAAAAATTGGGTTTCCTTCGGTTCTCCACGCCGCAATCATCACCGCCCTATTGGCCTGCTACTGCGAACAAGGCAGATGACTAACTTTTGACTGCGCTGCTGTTTAATCCGACCACGGCGCTGGTCCACAAAATGAGACCGGCCCCCAGAAATCCGAGTGGATTTTGCGGATTAAAACCTTGAATATACGGAAAGGAAAACGCCCAGGCGATGAAAGCTAGGCCAGTGATGTAGTGAGGAAAATAGGAAAACAATCTGGCCAGCGGAAAGAAGTGCAAACCGATGATGACCATCGCCGCGACAAAAAACCACTGCCCGTACCCCAGATTAATGAGGACATTACCGACAATGAAAATCAGCACCCATTGACCGGCATTGACGATGTTAAAAATGCGATCTTTTTTCTTCTTTTCCGGCGTGCCTTCCAGCTCCGCCAGCGCACTTTTGTTTTTCTGGAAGACGCTGTATGCGCTGAACAATAAGGCCAGACTGGCGCAAATGATCAACGCCAGCAATGCGATATTCAAACCATAAGCGCGTACTTCCCACAAAGAAATCCAGGCGCCGCCAAATACCGAAAAAAACATCGCGCCGATAGCGCGACCTGCACGCACTGCTGAAGCTGTTGCCATCTCATGAAGTCCTTAAAATCAGAAGCCGGATTGGTTCCCGTATGTTTTTATCTTATCAAAATTTGCAACATTACAATAGATTAGCCCTCATTAGTTTATGGGAATTTTTTGATGAAAGAACAATGGCTGAATTTCACGCAATGATTGCGGACAGCATAAAAAAGGCGACGCTCATCGCCTGCACCGCACAGATGTCGTCGCCAATCATT
>JAGWUK010000631.1 GCA_028868455.1 Burkholderiales bacterium
GCAGCGACTTCGCGGTCGCCTTCTTTGGCTTACTTTTCTTGGCGAGACAAGAAAAGTAAGTAGCCGCCGGTCTACCACCGGCCAGCGATCTTCGATGTGCAATGAAAGTCGCAATCTGAACGAAGCACGACAAACGACGTACAAAACACAGAACGAATTAAGAGCTACCGCACAACTGACAACACAGGCAATCAGCCCAGATCAAAGGCGCAATGCAGCAACCAGCAGCATCAGCCGCGATACAGGTAATTTTCTTGCGTGAACAAATCAATACCGCATTGCAGTTCGCTGATCCAATCCAGGAAAGCACCGATCGCTTCCGGGCCAACAAAATAGCGTCCATACTGCGGCACCAGCATTTCCACATTCATCGTCCTGACCATATTCGCCCAGAAGCGACAAACTTTGTTCGACACCATATAGCGCTTATGAAAACCACTCATGGTCGGCAAATGCGCAAGAAATTCTGCCTTGGTAGTGATCGGTTTTTGAATATCGTCGGCATCGACCAGCGATGCGCCCATGTCGCCAGAAAACAGAATTTTGGACTTGCTGTCGTAGAACTGAAAATTGCCTTCGGCATGCAGAAAGTGCGCTGGCACGGCGTGGATCACGGTATCGCGCAGATACACCGGCGTTCCCTCATCGGGAATGCCGACGATACGTCCGTCGGCACGGTTCAGATTGCAAAAATGCGGTACGAAACGCGACCATAATTGCGACACATACAGCGTACACTCGATACTGAACAACCACTTGTCAAGCGAGCCAATAATGTCGGGATCCTGATGCGAGGCAAACAGATATTTCAGCTCTTTTTTCGGCAGATACTTATGCATGGCAAGTACCAGCGCGTTATAAGTCAGATGTCCTGACGGATCAATCAGCGCGCCTTCACCGTCAGAGACGACAAGGAATTGATTAGCCTGAACGGCATGATCTCCGGCATCTTTCACCAGATCATTGAACATCACGCAGATGTGTTTGCCGTCGTTATAAAGTTCTATAGCCAAGTCAACTCCTAAAAATGAATAGGCGCGGTTGCGCGGATTAATTATAGAACAATAATTAATGACTTTCTTGATATGGATCAAGGCGCAATCAGCATGAATAAAATACACAGGAAGATTTCGCGCTAAAAATAACGCATCCCAAAAGCTGTGTTCATTTGCAACACTGTGCATGGATGATCGCCACACCGGGGTGCACCGCAACGCACTCAACAGGGCGGAATATGCCATACTGATTACGCTTGAAAAGGACTTACGCAAAATTGTTCCAGCAAGGCATGGTGCCGACGACATACTACACATCGTACGCATTGACGCCGTAATGTCGCCGGGTTGGTCTTGTGTAAGTTCTATAGAAAAAGTAGTTCAATACGTTCTGAAGCAAGTGCTTGTGATCTGCTGTTGGCTATTTTGATATTGCAGTTTTATCCGACAAAATCCAACCGTATTTCATTGAGAGCACGCCCATGCTTGAACGCATACTGTCCATCATTCTTCCGGTGTTTATCATCATAGGACTGGGCTATATTTACGCCCGTCGTAAAGGTCCGGCGGCGGCGGCCGACATGGTGGCCGTCAATCGCATCAGCATGGATGTACTTTGTCCTTTACTGATTTTTACCGCGCTTGCGGCCAAGGATTTTGATGTTGTGCACAATGGCTGGCTGATACTGGCCGGGACCTTGATCGCATTGGGCTCAGGCTTGCTGGCCTGGCCGGTGGCGCGCATGTTTGGCTACGATGTGCGCAGTTTCGTGCCACCGATGATGTATAACAATTGCGGCAATATGGGCCTGCCGCTGGCTGCGCTGGCGTTCGGTGCCGGTGGTCTGTCGGCAGCGGTGGCCTTGTTCATGGCCTGCAATCTGGTGTATTTCACTGTCGGCATGCGCATCATCCAGCATGGGCATCCCGATCATCGCGATTCGCCCTGGCGGTTTTTACTCAGCCCGATGATGCTGGCGATGGCCGCTGGCATGCTGTTTGCCGTGTTGCATATTCCCTTGCAGCCGACCTTGTTTCTGGCGTTGAAAATGACCGGTGATGCCTGCATTCCCATCATGCTGTTTGCGCTCGGCGTACGCATGCTTGATATTAATTTTTCCAGCTGGCGCATCGGTATGGCTGGCGCCATTGTGTGCCCGGTTGCCGGTCTGATCATGGCGGCATTGCTGGAACATGTGTTGCCGCTGAGCGCCACGCAACGCGGTCAGATGTACCTGTTTGCAGCGCTGCCACCAGCCGTATTCTGCTTCATGGTGGCAGAGCAATACCAGCAAGAGCCGGATAAGGTGGCGTCCATCGTCCTGCTCGGCAATGCAGCAGCGCTGGTGTTTGTCCCGCTGGGATTGTGGCTGGGATTGCGCTAGAAAACGCCGCCGTACTTTGTCATCACCGCACAAAAAAAACCTGTCTGAC
>JAGWUK010000632.1 GCA_028868455.1 Burkholderiales bacterium
AGTCGTCGGGCAAGCTCAGGCCAGTTGCACACCGGGATGACCATCTTCCACCACAAAACGGCACAGCGTTCTGATGCCGGAATCGGCGCGGCTGACATCGTCCAGCGCCAGAAATTGCGTTTCCGTCAGCGTTGGCGACAAGCGCATCAACATCAGCCCACGTTGATCGCTGCGGCCATATTTAATGTGCGGATTCAGTGCGACATACCGGTCTGTGCGCTCTTGCGGACGCGACGTCGATGTTACCGACGTACCGCAGAATTCCGTCGCCAGCACAGGATTATTGGGCGAGGCTGGCTGATAAAAATTGCGCTGTAAATCGGCCGCATAAAACGTATGCACATCGCCGGAAATCACCAGCGGATTGGCGGCACGGGATTTTTGTAAATCATCGAACAAACGCTGGCGCGCCGCCGGATAACCATCCCAACCGTCAGTCCAGAAGCGCGCTTCTGCCGCCTGCACAAGCGGCGTCTGGCTGGCTTGCGCCATGAAGGTCTGTTGCGTCAGGACGTTCCAGCGCGCGACGGAATTGGCCAGTCCACGCGCCAGCCATTTTTCCTGCGCCTGACCCAACATGGTACGCGTCGTGTCCTGCCGTTCATGGCATTCTGCATCGGTGACACTACGCGAGCCGCCGCGCCCCGGTTTTGGACAGGCCTGATGCGAGCGATACTGACGGTCATCCAGTACATGAAATCGCGCCAGCCGCCCCCAGTCGTAGCGCTCGTAAATGCGCATATGCGCAAACGGTGTCGCTTCGCCAGAAGGGAACAGCCGCACGGGCATATGTTCATAAAACGCCTGATACGCGGCGGCCCTGCGCTCCAGGAAATTGACGTCAAGCCGCTCGTCCTGATCATTGGCATAATCGTTGCTGACTTCGTGATCATCCCAGGTCAGTATCCACGGCGCGACATGATGCGCCGCCTGCAAATGGGCATCCGATTTGTATTGCGCATAACGCCGGCGGTAATCGGCCAAGGTATAGCTTTCAAATTCATGCAGGCGCGGTTTGACCGGATGCTTCAGATCGTAAGGGCCGCGCTCATAAATATAATCGCCTAAAAACGCCACCAGATCAGGATTGGCATCGGCAATATGACGATGAGCTGCATATTCACCATATTCCCAGTGCTGGCACGACGCTACGGCCAGCTTCAATTCTTCCGGCATGGCATCCAGTGCAGGTGCTGTGCGGGTGCGCGCCACGGCGCTGACGGCATCGCCCAGCATGAAGCGATACCAGTACCAGCGATCAGGTTGCAGGCCGATCACATCGACATGCACGCTATGCGCAAGCTCAGGCAGCGCCATGCAGAATCCGTGTGTGACAATCTGGCGAAAGCCTGCATCTTGTGCCACTTCCCATCGCACTTTGTAGGGAACGGCAGGCAAAGCGCCGGCATTCAAGACATCCGGCAACAAGCGCGTCCAGATGACAACGCTGTTTGGTTTGGGCGAACCCGATGCCACGCCCAGCGTAAACGGATAGGCGCTGCTGCGCTCGGCGGCGAAACCGGGAAACGCGTGCGCCAGGGCCGCCAATGTTCCCAACCGCGTTGCATGTTGCAGAAATGCGCGACGTGAAACCATGCTGCGTTTACACGGGACCGGAAATCGCTTCCAGCGGTGGAATCAGTCGCGGCTTGCGATCATCGCCAGTGGCGACATAGGTCAACGTCGCTTCCGTAACCTTGACCGTACTGGCCTGCAGACGATTGCGCTCTGCATAGACTTCAACCGATACCGTAATCGAGGTTTTCCCGACTTTCACCACGTCCGCATAAAACGACAGCAAATCCCCGACAAATACCGGTTGCTTGAACAGGAAAGAGTTCACCGCAATCGTCGCCACACGCCCATTGGCACGTCGCGCCGCCGGAATGGCACCGGCAATATCCACCTGTGACATAATCCAGCCGCCAAAAACGTCACCGTGGACATTGGCGTCCGACGGCATCGGCATCACGCGCAGCGTGGGCATGTGGGTGGGCAGACTGGTTTCCTGGTGTTCGGACATCGCTTGACTCCTTTAGACGTTACAATTCTTACGATGATAAACCACAAGATCACATTGCGCGGTTGTCTGTCGTTGCAGCAAAATACTTTCCCAAGGTGTTCGACAGGCAAATTCAGAACAGATACAAAATTGCTATAGGGGTGTCGCCATGTCTCTTGGCCAAATCGCCCATCGCAGGGCGAGTAGCTAGCATGCTGCTATAGCATTTTGCGTCAGTCCTTTAATCGTTAAAAAGTGATTTTTCTACAAAGATTCCCCAATGCGTCGCAGAGAAAATACAAGTTCCTCCCTTCCCGGCACGGTGCCTGCCAATGGTGCGCGTGGCGACTGGTCTACGGTCAAGACTTTATTGCCGTATTTATGGGCGTATAAATGGCGGGTGATGCTGGCGTTGTCATTTCTGG
>JAGWUK010000633.1 GCA_028868455.1 Burkholderiales bacterium
CTTGACGAAATCGAAGAAAAGGTCAACCAGATTTCTATTCCCTTGTCGTATGCGGAAGAGTTATACGATTTGCGGAGCCATATCCATTTTGTCCGCACCCGCGTGCAGAGTCTGACCGATCAGGAAAAATAGGCACGTCAACTGCAGTGCACGCGCATGGTATTCCACCGATGAATCAATGTGTGCTGACTTCGCTGCCTTGTCTTGTTTTTAAATCGATGCGCAGTTTTGGCCAAGATGTGGCGCTGGAACTAGCACTGTAGTGCAGCATTTTGCATGGACTGAAACATCTCTGCCGTCGATCGGCATGCACGGTCAATTTCCGCAAAAATTGGGCGGCGACGCATTTTCTGGTGCGTGGGCATCGAATATTGTATTGCGTTTGCACAAAAAAAGTTCTTAATTGCCGCCTGGAAACCTTGTATGCTCTTTTGCATACCAGTGTTGTGGGCTAGAATTTCAGGCTCCTCTACCCATCGGCATCAAACGCCAACTTATCCTTATGTCCGAAGCTTATTTAACTCCTTACGAATCCGGGAATAGCAACCAGACCACCACATGGAACGATTGCATCGGGTTTTATCTGAAACTCGCCAAGCAGTTTCCGAAGGTGTTGCAGTTTTCGCAAATTGGTGTATCGGATGCCGGCATTCCCATCCACGCTGGCGTGGTGACGGCTGACGGCGTATTTGATCGGGAACAGATCAAAAAGGAAGGGCGCCCGGTATTTTTTAATAACAACGGCATTCATCCCGGCGAGCCGGAGGGGATTGATGGCTGTATGGCGCTGGTACGTGATTTTTGTACGCAGCCAGAACGGCTGGCGGCTTTGGGGCAGACGGTATTTTTGTTCATACCTGTCTACAACGTGGACGGATGTCTGAACCGTAACAATAGCTCTCGCGTGAACCAGGACGGACCAGAACAATTCGGCTTTCGCGGGAATAGTCTGCATCTGGATCTGAATCGCGATTTCATTAAATGCGACAGTCTGAACGCCCAGGTTTTCAACCGGTTTTTCATCGCCTGGGATCCGGATGTCATGGTCGATACGCATACCTCCAACGGTGCCGACTATAGCTACACAATGACCTTGATACAGACGCAGACGGACAAACTCGGCAATGGACTGGGACCGTATTTGCGCGACACCATGCTGCCGGAAATTTACCAGCAGATGCAGAAACGTGGCTGGCCTACCTGCCCCTATGTCAATCCGGTGCAAGACAGCCCTGATCATGGCATAGAAGATTTTCTGGAAACACCGCGCTTTTCTACCGGGTATGCCGCGTTGCATCATACGATAGGCTTCATGCCTGAGACGCACATGCTGAAGCCATTTGCCGATCGTTATGCTTCCATGCGTGCCTTGGTTGAAACCGTGCTGGCGTTCACCGTGGCAAATGCCAGACAGATACAAAATCTGCGTCAACAGGCGCGCCAGGCAACAGTCACCCGCCAGAAAGCCGCTGTCAGCTGGAAGGTAGATCGCGGCCAGGTATCCAGTTTTCTGTTTAAAGGCTATCAGGCCGTCTATAGTCCCAGCCTGCTGGGGAATTACACGCGCGTGTCCTATGACCGCAATCAGGCCTGGGAAAAACCGATTGCCTATTTCAATCATTTTGTCGCCGACGTCGAAGTAGAGCAGCCGCGTGCCTACCTGATTCCGCAGGCGTGGCGGGCCGTCATTGAACGATTACAGTGGAATGGCGTGCAATTGCAACGTCTGGTGGAAGATGCAGAAATCACGGCGCAGACTTACCACATCAAGACGATCCAATCCCGAGCCCATGCGTACGAAGGGCATATGTTCCACGATGATGTCAGGTTGGAATCCAAAATAGAGAAATTAAAGGTACGTGCTGGTGATTTCCTGGTGCTGCTGGATCAGGTTCAGGCGCGCTATGCCATAGAAACACTGGAACCAGAGGCGCACGACAGCTTTTTCCGCTGGGGTTTCTTTAACAGCATACTGGAAAAGAAAGAAGCCTATTCCGATTATGTGTTTGAAGACACGGCCTTGCAATTGCTGGAACAAGAACCAGAATTGGCACAGGCATTTTCTCGCTGGAAACAAGAAAATCCGGCATTATTGTCTGATAAAACTGCCGTATTAGATTTTATTTTCGCCAATTGCAAGCATTATCTGGAACCGGAATGGCGCCGTTATCCTGTGTTACGAATCATGAAATAGTGGTCAAATTTTCATACGAGAGTTACAGAATCATAATAGAATCTTTTTTGTAACAAACCGTTCTTATTAACTTCTGGAGAATAAAGATGTCAAAACTGATGGACTATCTGAATACACTCGACCAAAGTGCCGATGCACGTGAAGCCCATAAGCAGGATCCAAAAGGAGCAATGCAAAGTTTTGGATTGACGGACGAAGAGCAGGCCGCCTTGTTATCCGGGAATAAAC
>JAGWUK010000634.1 GCA_028868455.1 Burkholderiales bacterium
GGCAGCATAGGTTGATTACTGTGTGACCATGCTGTACCTGCGGCAATCCACGAGCTGAGGGAGCCAGCCTCGGAAATGCCTTCTTCTAAAATTTGACCTTTTACATCTTCACGGTAAAAAGCCAATTGTTCTGAATCTTGAGGCGTATATTTTTGACCCCATGGCGAATAAATGCCGAATTGTCGGAACATGTCTTGCATGCCAAAGGTGCGCGCTTCATCGGCCACTATGGGTACGATACGTTCGCCTAAGTTGGCATCACGCATGAGTTTGCTCAAGATGCGCACGAAGCCCATTGTTGTGGAAATTTCACGTTCTGCGGTGCCTTGGTCAAAACTATGAAAGACTTCATTGCTAGCAGGTATTAAAGGACGCGAATGACTTTGACGTTGCGGCAAATAACCGCCCAAAGCAACACGTTGTGCTTGCATATAACGCACTTCTGGACTTTCATTTCCGGGATGATAAAAATGAGTGTTAGCCAAATCCTCATCCGTTAGTGGCAAGCCAAATCGTTCACGAAACTGGTGTAAGTCTGCGCTGGCCAACTTTTTGGTTTGATGTGCTGTATTCGCGCCTTGCCCAGAACCGCCCATACCGTAACCTTTGGTGGTTTGCACCAAAATAACAGTGGGCTGGCCGCGTGTGGTCATCGCGGCCGCGTAAGCGGCGTAAATTTTGATAGGATCATGTCCACCGCGCATGAGAGCATCAATGTCTTTGTCGGACATATTTGCTACTAATGCCGCTAATTCTGGGTAGCGTGAAAAAAAGTGTTGTCGGTTGTAATGTCCGTCTGTGGCAGATAATTTTTGAAACTCACCATCCACAGCTTCGGCCATGCGTTTTAAAATCCATCCATCCTTATCGCGGGCAAATAAAACATCCCAATTACTGCCCCATAGGCATTTAATAACGTTCCAGCCAGCACCCGCAAAAAGAGTTTCAAATTCCTGTACCACATTGCCATTACCGCGCACTGGGCCATCAAGGCGTTGTAAATTACAGTTGACGACCAAAATCAGATTGTCTAATTGCTCGCGCGCCGCCAAAGAAATGCCGGCCAAGGACTCTGGCTCATCCATTTCGCCATCACCGACAAATGCCCAAATCTTACGGTCATGATTGGGCGTGATTTCACGGTGTTGTAAATATCGTTGAAAACGTGCTTGATAAATCGCTGTGATTAAGCCCAGACCCATTGACCCTGTTGGAAATTGCCAAAAATTGGGCATCAGTGTTGGGTGCGGGTAAGACGATAAACCTTGGCCTTGTCCACCCGATATTTCACGACGAAAAAATTCTAGTTGTGACTCACTCAAGCGACCTTCAAGATAGGCACGTGCATAAATGCCTGGCGCTGCATGGGGTTGAAAATAAATTAAATCGCCCGGATGATTGTCACTGGGAGCGCGAAAAAAATGGTTAAACCCAACTTCGAAAACATCCGCAATAGATGCATAAGTCGCAATGTGCCCACCTAACTCAGGGTGGGCAACATTGGCACGGGTGACCATAGCTAAAGCATTCCAACGGTGTATGGCTGTAATGCGTGCCTCCAAATCCAAATCACCAGGATAGGGGGGCTGCTCCTCGACCGGAATCGTATTACGATAAGGTGTGGTGTGTCGCGTATGAAAGCGCCCACCCGCATGACGTCCCACTTCAATTAAGCGGTTGACCAAAAATTCCGCACGCCGCAAACCCGTATGTTCAATGACCTGCAGCAAACTATTGGCCCAATCCGAGGTTTCTTCGGGGTCATGGTCGGCATTGCTTTCGAAGGCGTGTGTCGGAGGAATGATATGTGTGTTCATAAGTGTCTTAGGTGTGGTAAAGCACAGACGTTGGTGATTGCATAGATGAATTTTAATGCTTGTTTCTCGATTGGTTATTGCTAAAAATGAGTTTTTTTGGTAAAAATTAGCAATATTGTTAATTTATTAGTTATTTATGAGCAATAAATACGAGGTGGCACTTGATCAGTTCGACGTGGCTTTGCTTAGGGTTTTGCAAACGGATGCCCGCGTTCCTAATGTGACGTTGGCTGAGAAAATTCATTTATCACCCGCGCCTTGCCTTAGGCGCGTTCGAGATTTGGAAACCGCTGGCGTTATCCAGCGTTATGTAACTTTGTTAAATCCGCATGCCCTGGGTTTGGGCGTCTCCGTTTTTATTCAAGTCAGTTTGGAGAAGCAAGTAGGTGGGGCATTACATACTTTCGAGCAGGTGATTCATGAGTGCCCAGAAGTTATGGAGTGTTATTTAATGACTGGTGACTCTGATTATTTGCTTCGCGTGGTAACACGTAATTTGGAATCTTTACAGCATTTCATCGTCAATGAATTGGCGAAAATCCCCCATGTTGCTAATATACGCTCGAGTATTGCCCTTCAGCAAATTAAATACAAAACAGA
>JAGWUK010000635.1 GCA_028868455.1 Burkholderiales bacterium
GCAAAATGCAATTCGCTTACCGGATGTGCACCAGATGCTGGAAAAACTGGCTTTACTCGAAGCTGCGCAAAAAAGACTGCATGGAGATGAAGGTCCGACTTCTGGTGCAGATTTCGGGTTGATTCAGATCGTTGGAAAAATGCACCGGCAGTTAACGCCAGACCTCAATGGCATGACAAGTGCACATGGCGAGATACGTAATTTAATTCAGGAAAACCGAACGGCGTTATTGCATCTGGCATCGGGCAAGGATGAGCAGATGACGATTGATATCATCGCCATGTTGTTTGAATTTATTGTGAACGACGGCCTCGTACCTGCAGATGTGCGCGCACAATTAGGACGTTGGCAGTTCATTGTGCTGCAATTAGCCTTGTCGGACGAGAGTTTGCTGACCGATGACAGACACCCGGCTCGCCTTTTGATGAACCGAATTGCTTCTGTGGCACTGAGTCTGACCTCCATTGAGAGTAGCCGTGAGCAATTTGATATTGAGCTTGCCAGGGTGGTTAAAACCTTGTTGCGCTACGACAGCGAAGTCCCCGATTTGTTTTCCCGGATTTTGGCCAGGTTTGAGACTTTTATCGTCAGGATGTTTCGCAGCACAGACCCCAACGTGCGTTTGACGATTAAAGCCATTGGCGAAGCTGAAATACGCTCCCTGCGGTTTTTGCGCGGGCGAGAGCAGATGACGAAAGAACTGTCCGGGTTACTCGTAGAGTCTTATTTTCAGACGTTTTTAGAAAACGATTGGGTTAAGGCGATTTGCATTGCAGATGGACTTGATGCCAGGATGGCTCGCCGCTTTCGTTTGTTGGTTCCAGATTTATTATGGAGCCTCCTTCCTAAAATGCTTGAAGAGGATCGTGAACAATTATCTTCTATGCTTTCCGGAATGTTGGGAAATTTGCGGCAAGGACTGGAATTGCTGGCATGGAGTCCGAGCAAACAAAAGAATTTTCTTGACTGGCTTGCAAACGCCCATGCTAAAGCGCTGAGGGAAACCGCCATATCCACATCAAATAATTCATTGTTCGAAATGCATGAGCGCTTTGAACGATTTACTGACGAATCAGATGGCGTTTCGTCAGAATCCATTGCGGAACGAGAAACTTGTTTTCACGCGTTTTTGAGAGGATACCTAAATGAACTGAAGCTGCCAGTTGAAATTCTGGATCGCGTGTCGCACGACGAACCTGTTTCTGAATACGGCACAATTCAACTAACCGACGAGATCCATCTGAATGCTGGCGCGGAGAATGCGCAGAACCTTCTTTGTGGCATGGCAATTGATATGTACTTCGAAAAACGCCTGAATCGTGGCTGCGTGGCCTGGGTCAATGCGAACTTGAACAATGTTATTGTGCGCTTCGATCAACAGGCCTATCCCATGATTATCAATACGACTGTCTTGAATCAAATGTTCAGCTCTGGTCGGGCGCGATTTGTAGAAGATGATCCTATATTTGATCGGGCGATTCATTCCTTGCTTCAGTCTGCCGATGCGATGGATCGCGATTCCCTGGCCACGAGCGTTTAACTGGTTTTTCGTTTATCGTCTGGTTCAAAAAAACACCATTTTGCCTGTGGCCAAGTTGATTGCAGACTGGCCTCGACTTCATTGATGGCGTCGATGAGCGCCTGATCTGAAGCTTGCCTTTGCATTTTGGCCTGAACAGCAATCATCAGTTGCTCTCCCCATTGCAAGGTAATCAGATTGACGACTTCCTCGACCTGCGCATGAGATTCTATGTGCTTACGGATTGCTGCATTGACTTCGGGAGCGGCAGATTCGCCGGTGATCATTGCTTTGACTTCACGTACGACAAAAAACGCAACCAGCATTAAAAGGCAGCCAACAATCATTGAGCCAATTGCATCCCATACCGGGTTGCCTGTTATAACAGTCAGCGCCACAGAAAAAAGGGCAACAGTCAACCCCGCCAATGCAGCAATGTCTTCCCCGGCAACGACCATGAGTTCCGATTGACGGGTTTCCCGAAACCACTGCAAGAACGTCTTGCCATTGGCAATTTTGCGAATTTCTGACATCGCGCCATATAAGGAAAAGCCTTCCAGCAAAACGGATATGCCCAGAATGGTAACCGCGATAGCGGGATTCTTTATAGGTTCGGGATGTTGAAATCGCTCCATGCCTTCCATTACAGAAAATGCACCGCCAAGGAAGAACAGCAATAAGGCGACCATCATTGCCCAAAAATAAACGACGCGGCCGTAGCCCATTGGGTGAGCATCATCCACTGGGCGTTTGGCTTCCTTGAGACCGATCAGCAAAAAGATTTGATTAATGCAGTCAGCCATCGAATGGATTGCTTCGGCCAGCATTGCGCCGGATCCAGTAAACAGAGCGGCGCTGAATTTTGCAACTGCAATCCCTCCATTTGCTCCCAGAGCGT